>NC_016941.1:1841856-2148832 GCF_000236925.1 Staphylococcus argenteus
CTTAGATTTTAACAAAATAACAAATGAAGCATATATTTATCGAGACATCAAACCAAACAGACCATCCAGAAACAATTTAGAACCTATAATGTTAATAATAGTAAATGATATAGATTATCCGATAAATGATAGAGCACAAACTGTAGCAGTACATGAGAACCTTGAGATTTTAAAATGGTCTAATAAATCAAAAATCATTGAAACTTTAACCTCATAAATTAACAGTAATCCCCTATTCTTATTTTTTCAATTTTTAAATCTTATCGTCCAAATGAAAAAACAAAAATCTTTTTCATTTGGACGTTTCATTTAGAACAAAAAAAGAGCAAGGTCAACGCGACAGAAAATTAATTTCTTGACACGTAATTGACACTTGCTCTTTTGAAATACTAATATTTCATTGTAATTCCGTTAAATTAACGGAGAGTTAATAAAATCTTTATACTAATAGTCTTACCTTTTCAACATATTATATTAATAGATTGTACTAAAGTTTCAATTATTTTATAATTATATGAATGAATAGTATACACTTAGTTAGACAAATCTAAAAATTTAGATATTGTTTAATATTAAAACTATTGATTCACATATAAATAAAAGGAGATAACAGCATGAGGAGATTATTCTATCTATTACTAGCTAGTACAATGATTTTAGTAGCATGTGGGGATGCTAGCAATGAAAATAAGGAAATGAAAGACGATAAAAAGTCAGAAGTAAAAAAAGAAGCTAAGAAAAATAATGATAAACCAAAGAACGAAAAAAAGAATCAAGATATAAACAAAAACAATAATGAGCAAGTTCAAAATTTAAATAATAATCAACCAGTCTTAAATAATAATAGTGAACATAGCAATCAACAACAAAGCAATAAAAACAATTACACAGTTATAGAAAATGGAAATACAGTTACAGAAATTTATAATGGACAATCACATACAACTACAAATAACCATATTAGAGAAGGATATGTAGAGGGAGAAACAGACCCAATATATAAAAGAGAATATAAGCATTTTTATACACCTGAAGAAGCTCAAAGAGCACAAGAAAATAGCGACCAAATTTTAAGAGAAATGGGTCTCGAACCAGAAAGGTATGAATAAAATAAAATTAAATAATAAGGGTAGCTCGCCTACCCTTATTATTTTTTGCCAATTTTGAGGAGGAGAAATAAAGTGACATCATTTACTATTACAAAAAGGCAGAATAAAACGTCAACATCTTGGCAATACGATGTAAATCATCCGTCTTTCAAATCAGGAAGGAAAAGAAATTCAGGCTTCAAAACTAAAGCAGAGGCAACCAACGTCGCACAACAATTGTTTAGAGATTTGGAGGATGATAATAACATTGAAGATAATAAAAAGTTTACAGAATATTACAGTGACTGGATAAATTTAAAGTATAAAAAAAGTTATCCAGCAAACCGTTTTATTGGTATGAAAGATCCATTAGGATATTTAGCAAGTTTTCCGGAGAAAACATGCTAATAAAAAATATAACACGAAGTGAATATCAGAGGTTTTTAAATAAATACGCACAAGGCCATAACGATGAAACTGTGAGAGAGATTCATGGTTGTTTAGCAAGATGTATCGGAGACGCATTATATGATGGCAATTTTAAAAAAGACCCTACCTATGACGTTAGTATCAAAGGCACTGAAAAAGCTATAGATGAGAATTTTAAGTATTTAACGATTAAAGAATACTTAAAATTACTAGAGTACTTTAAAAAGGAGATGAAGAAAGTTAAATTTTCTGTATCTATTGGGTATTACTGGTGCAAGATATAGAGTTGTTATCAATATGACTTACAATGATTTAAGCAAAGAAAATGGTATAGTTCATTTACCAGGAACAAAAACAAAGAATTCAAAACAAGAAGTTGAAGTTAATTCAAGAGATATTATACACATAAATTCAAAGTTAGCTAGATTACCAAATAGAATTAACGGAAAATTATTTTCGGTTATTCATACATTGGTGAGTAAATCATTAAAAAAATCAAAAGAAGTAATAGAATTAAATAATGATTATATCACTCCCTATTCACTTAGACACACTCACAAATCTTCTTTGCTATCCAAAGCCATACCGATTGAATATATGAGCAAACGATTAGGTCACTCTAGAATATCATAAACGTTAAACACTTACTCGCATTTACTTGAAGAACAAAAAAAGAGCAAGGTCAACGAGTCAGAAAATCTTTTTCTTGATACGTATATCACACTTGCTCTTTTAAGAATCTGAACATTTCATTGTATTTCCGTTAAATTAACGGAGAATGCGGATTAGCTCTATAGATTTATCTCTAGAGTGTTAAAAAATTGCACATTCTTAAACAGTCAAAAATGTCCGTTATTAAATTATCATTTCCACAGGACAATCATATAGGTCTAAAGATTATAAAAGTGAAAAAACATTAAAAGAATTAAAATAATAAACCGCTAAAAAACGACATTTTCAAACCGCTATTGACTGTTAACACAAATAGGTTTTTAGACATATTTTTATCAAAGTAATATAAAACATATTTAGAATAAATCAATGAGAAAAATTAAATAATTGAACTGGTAATAAACTAACTATTTACATGAATCTATAAAACACTTAGAACAAAAGTTCGAAAATCGCACATTATGATTGTATAGTGATATCATATATACTTATCAGTGAGTATTAAGAAATACTTCCATTTTAATACTCTTAGAATCAACAACTTTATTATCTCCGTATATATTTAAAAACTTATAAGGAACAAAAGGTACTAGTTCTTTTTTAGGAAATAAGTCAAACCAAATACTCGCTTTGTTCTTTTCAGTAAATTTTATATATCCAGATTCAAATGCAGAACCATCAAACTCGTATAGCTTTTTTTCTTTAGTGAGCCAGTGTCTTGCTTTGTAATCTAGCTCTTGAATAGTAACCATATTCTTATTTGTAGTTATTGTAAATCCAAGTGATTGTCTATTGTCGATTGTTACCTGTACAGTAATTAATTTATCTCTTTCATTTTCTGAACTATTCAAAGTAAGACCACCATACATACAACAACCTCCAAAATTTTGGTTTATATCCGGTTCATGTTTAGGTATTATACAAGTATAAAAATATGGAACACCAAAAATGTCTACTTTTTTACCTTTATAATTGTTAGCTAATTCTGTATTTTTTAATTCAGTTTTAACCTCATTATAACTCTTATACTCAATTGGAAATATTAAATCATGAGATAAAAACTGTCTAGAATTGACAACTCCTCTTCCTTCAACAGGTGGAGACATATAAAGATTCATTACATTTCCCATAGTTCCCTTATTAATTTTATAATCACTTACTTTATTTAGTTCGTCTAATTTAGGATCGGGTTGAGCATTCGCATATTTTATATTATATAAAACTATTTCTAGAATCAAAATAATAATTACAGTAGATAATTTCTTCATAAAACCTCCTCTAACTTATTCAGTCTATTTGAAAATGAAACTTATTATAAATTCACGCTTATAGATAGCTCAGGTTGTAGTATTTCGATAGTATTAGTTTTAAAACTAAAAATTCAATATTATAATAAATTAACATTCTATTTATCATTATTCTTAATATCAACAAATAATTTTGAATCCGTATTCAAGATAATATATAAATTTCTAATTTTACTACAATTTAAATCATTGTACCCCTAATATAATAGTTTATTTTCGTGATTAAGTTGATAATCATCAACCACTTAATCTTTATATAAAAATACATCTATATGATAATTAGATGAGTTGACTGTTCTATTATCACCATAAAACTGAAAAAACTCTGCTCCTACTGAACCTTTTATGTTATATAAATCATAATAAAATGAATGATCTTGATTATTATGAGAATGAAAGAATATGCATCCTTTTTGTATATTACCGGTATCTTTATTGTATATTTTATATAAATTTTCTAATTTAAATCGAACTTTAGTATCTAATTCTTGTACTGTTACTTTAGCTTTTTTGGTTTTTATCACAAAACCTTCTTGTTGGGCATCATCTTTAAATACATTAACACCTATAACTCTTTCTTCATCTAATTGATTACCATCATGTATCGTAACCCCTCCGTATAAGCATGATGTTTTTTCCCCATGCAATCCTACACATTTATTACCATAATACAATCCAAAAATATCTACATTGCTTCCTTTATATTGATTAGCTAAATCTAATGAATTAAATTCAACTTTCAAGCTAGACGTATTAAGCTCTGCTATAACTATATTTTTAAATATTATTGTATTATTTAGTAGTTGATCTGAACTAATTACATTTGACTTTTCTAATTGCCACGTTATATCAGTATAATAGCTTGTTAAATTAAATAACTTACTACTATCTAAATCAGATTTTTTCTTTAAATCATTTTTGTCTACATCGGCGTTAACATAATTATTATTTATAAGACATAATAAAGTTATTATAATTAAAGCTATGTAGAACAATCTCATAAACTTTTTAATATTTTTTATAATATACTCTCCCTCAATTACTTTTTAGTTAAATGAACTTCAACATTAACAGATTGACTGTCAACTGTTTTATTATCGTTATATATCAATAAATATTTAGTAGGATAAAATTTTTCACCAGATTCAGGCATCATATCATACCAAAAAGTATTACCATTGCCTTCGATAAACTTTATATAGCCAGTCTCATAAGGCGAACTGTTAAATTCATATAAATCTTTATGCTTAAGTAAATAGTTTCTAACTTTATAATCTATTTCTTGGGCTGTTATGTTTTTCTTATTAGTAGGTATATCAAAAGATAATGAATTTCTCTCATTTTCGTAAACCTTAATTAAGATATTATGCGAGTTATCAGTTGAATTATTTTTATCTATTTGATTTCCATCATGCTCGGTCACACCGCCATACATACACGTTTTTCCAATTAATATACCATCATTTAATTCCATATTATCCGCTGAAAAATAGCATTGATTATAATAGTTTGTCCCAAACAAATCTACGTTTTTATTTTTATATTTATCCGAAAGACTTTTATTATTAAATTCTGTTTTTAAAATTTTAGAACCATTTATTTTAAATAATAAATCATGTTGTAAAAACTTTTCTTGGGCTTTAATGTTTGTTTCTGATACGTGTTTATCGTCATACAAATACCTCATATTATCCATTAGACCAGTGAATTCACTCGCTTTATTCAATTGTTCTGGTTTAGGATTGTCATTTAACATAAATAGTAAGCTGCAAGACTTAACACATATGAAGAGAAAAGCAAATAACTTCATTCCAACAACTCCATATTTTAAATTTTTATAAATTTGATGTATTACAGTGAATATTAAACGTACATATTAGCCCAAGAGCCTTTAAATTTAAACCGTTAACATTCATATAAATTCGCATTTTAGTGTTAAAAGTAATTATCATTAGTTACTATCTACATATGATATTTCGACATCAAGATGAAATTTTTCAGATTCTATTATTTTATTATCTTCATAAATTTTCAAAAAACTTACAGGCACTCCATCTCCTGTATAAAACAAATCATATGAAAATGATTTTTCATCATTTAAATGAAATAAAACTTTCCCCTTATTAAAACCTGAATAAAATTTAGATTTATATCCATATTCTTTGCCTTTACCAGTGTTATTATGACCATATATATTGTATTCTTCTTGAAGATATCTCCTTAATTTAACATCAATTTCTTGAGCTGTTACTAGTTTTTTATTAGTTGCTATTTTGTCAGTAGAAATTGTTTTATGCTTGCCATTAACCCAAAGATTTATAGGGATTTTTCTAGCAGAATTTAAGTATTGTCCTGATAAAGTGGCCCCTCCATACATGTATTTAGATTTACAAGGACCATTATAATCAATACCAAAAATATCCAGTTTCTTTCCTTTAAATTTACTTATTTCGTCCCAATTATTAGATTCTGAGATCAAATCATTGGTACCGGTTGAAAATTCGAGTTGATTCGCAATAGGTAGGTTTTTATCTGTGACGCCTTTTAAATCTATATAATCATATTTTGTATAGAAATTTCTTAAGTTACCTACACCAATATCTCCTTGCGCATACGAAAGGTCATCAACGTTAAAAAATAATATAAAAACTACTATAAAACTATATTTAAATTTTTTCATGGCATTTCCTTTTCTAAGTTATGATTGAAATACTTCAACTTTCGTCCTTATAAGATATTTCTACATCTAAATGGAATTTATCAGTTTCGACAGTTTTGTTGTCATTATATATTTTTAGGAAACTTTCAGCTTGCCCTGTTCCGGTATCAAATAAGTCATAAGAAAAAGATGAACCGTCATTCAAATGAAATGATATTTTTCCTGTATTAAATCCAGAACTAAATTTTGACTTAGTACCGTAATTTCTTCCTTTATTTGTATCATTAAAGCCATAAATGTTATATTCTTCTTGTAGATATCTTCTTAATTTAGTATCAATTTCTTGAGCTGTTACTATCTTTTTATTAGTTGATACTTTCTCAGTAGATATAGTTTGATGTTCGCTATTAACCCAAAGATTAATAGGAATATATTTAGACTTCTCTAAATAATCACCCGCTAAAGTAACTCCTCCGTACATATATTTATTTTTTAGACAATATCCACTATAACTTAGACCGTATACATCAACAGCACGATTTTTGAATTTCTTTACATCATCAACGTTCTTAAATTCAGCTGTTACTGTCGAATTATCCATAGAAAAAACTAATTGATGCGAAAGACGATTATTGTCAGGATTAATATTTTGATGGTCTTCGATTGGATAGCTACCATAATAGTTCCTAAGATTCAAAACTCCAACATCAGCGGTTGCGATATGATTTTGTGAATAACAAAACAATAAAACAACAATGATAAGTATTCTTTTCATTTTATATTTCTCCTATAATTAAATATGCCTATCTTTATTATCCTTTTATTGTAAAAAAACATTCTTCTTCTTAAATCATCATGACTCTATCCCACTTATCTACTATTACTCGTTAATCTACTTTTGTTATCTATACTAAAATAGAAAACTTTTTATAGTAATAAAGTTAGATTTGAATCATTAATCGTTCATCGTCATTTGCTAAGCAACTTTGTAAAAATATGTTAATATCTATAGTTCTTTATAGGATTGTAAGTTGATACGCATCAACTTTTAGATTGTTATGTAAATAAATAAACATCAATATGATAGTCTGATGAATCTATTGTTTTATTATCATTATAAATTTGCAAATATTGATCTGGTAAATTTCCTTTAATATAAAACAAATCATAATAAAATGATTCTTTTTGCTCCGAATGCGAATGGAATTTAATATAACCTTTTTGTACATCACTAGTCATTCTGTCATACAATTTATATTCATTATTTAATTTTGTTCTTACTTTAATATCAAGTTCTTGTGCAGTAACTTTCTTTTTATCTGTAGTAACAATAAATGTATTAACATTTACATTATCCTTATACACAGCTACTCCTATATTTTTAGGCTCGCTTAATTTATTATTTTCATGAGATGTTATCCCACCATAAGTACAGGCAGTTTTCACTTGATGCTCACCATGACAATGCGCTTTATAGTAGACACCATAAATATCTACAGTCTTTCCAAAATACTCTTTGGAAATTTCCGATGAGCTAAATTCCACTTTTAAATCTTTAAATTCAGCAGACTTTCCATCTAACCAAGTAAAATTTTTGAATAATAAATCAAAATCTAAAAATTTTTCTGTAGTTGATACAGGTGACTTATCTATTGTAAAGCGATTATTTACATAGTCTTTCTCAATGTTATGTAGAGCAATAGGGTCTACACTTGACTTCTTACACAAATCCTCAATTTTAGGTTTTTCTTCATTTGCATATGCATTGTTTACACTACATATTGCAATTAAATTTATAATTAATAATAATACATTTAACATTGTTTTACTCTTTTTTATAATATCCCTCCTTCACAAAAAGTTTTTCTTATAGAAACTTTTCAATATAAATTAAAAAATTCTGGTTTTAACCTTTAAATATTCACTAATTTTTTTGAATACGATTTTAAAACTTATCAATCCTATTTACAATTGAACAAACACATTTTAAACTAAGTGACTCAGATAATAGACACAAAACCTTAAAAATAGCGCTTAAAATGATTTCAAACCATTTTAAGCGCTATAACGGAGAGTGAGGGATTCGAACCCTCGAGACGCTTGTGGCGCCTACACACTTTCCAGGCGTGCTCCTTCGGCCAACTCGGACAACTCTCCTCAATAATAAATATGTAATAAAAAAACAGAAGCGATATTTCACTTCTGTTTGTATGACTCCTACGGGACTCGAACCCGTGTTACCGCCGTGAAAGGGCGGTGTCTTAACCGCTTGACCAAGGAGCCATGGCTCCACAGGTAGGACTCGAACCTACGACCGATCGGTTAACAGCCGATAGCTCTACCACTGAGCTACTGTGGAATAATAATAAAAATAATGGAGCGGGTGATGGGAATCGAACCCACAACATCAGCTTGGAAGGCTGAGGTTTTGCCATTAAACTACACCCGCTAATGTAAACGATTATGGGGCGGCTGAAGGGGATCGAACCCTCGAATGTCGGAACCACAATCCGATGTGTTAACCACTTCACCACAACCGCCATGAATTAAGAATGGTTCAGGACAGAGTCGAACTGCCGACACATGGAGCTTCAATCCATTGCTCTACCAACTGAGCTACTGAACCTTAATGGTATTAATAATGGCGGTCTCGACGGGAATCGAACCCGCGATCTCCTGCGTGACAGGCAGGCGTGTTAACCGCTACACTACGAGACCTATTAAAACTATGTATTGCGGGAGGCGGATTTGAACCACCGACCTTCGGGTTATGAGCCCGACGAGCTACCGAACTGCTCCATCCCGCGCTAATATTATTTTGAATTACCTAATTAATATACCATATTTAAATACCTAAAGTCAAGAACTTTTTGAATTTAATTTAAATATTATCTCTTAAATAATTACTTAAATATCGTAGCAACATGTTCTCTGTTGAACACAAATATTAGTATATTCATTTTTGTAGTGTACGTCAACGACATTTTAAAAGTTTTTTGTGTAAAAAAACGCTTCTTATTCCCTTTTATAATATAAGTGTCTAATAGTTGTCATAATTAACCATAAAACATTGAAAAAGATGTAGAGACCATAAAATTTATAATACCTACATCTTCAGCTAATTAAAATATAATTATAGTCATTTTCACTAAAATGCTATGCCTCCTGTTGACATAACACAACACTGCGCAATCATACATTCCCTAGCGTGTCATGTAATCTTGCATGCGATCTTGCAATGCTGTAAATGTTTCGAAGCCGTCCTCTTCTAAGAAGTGCCCTCCATCTTCAACGATTCGTATATTACCTTCTAATGCATTCATTAAACGTTGAGTCTCTTTATATGAAACGTATTTATCATTTTTAGAACTCAATCCATAAAAATGATCGACTTTCTTCTTAATATTATCATAGTCGATTGTCACATTACTTAAATCGATATCTAAGTCAATTTTTTCTGCATCTTCTTTAAAACCTGCAATACTGAAAAATCCTTCAATCGGCTGATCAATCATTTCAATATATTTTAGCGCTGTAATTGAACCTAAACCATGAGTTACAAAATATGTATCTTTCTTTCGTACATTAATTTGTTTTGTCATAGCTTCAACCCATTGATCTACTGTCTTCATTTCAGGTGATTCAAAATTAAATAATGTTACGTCATACCCTTCTAAAGTTAAGTTATGCTCCAACCACTGATACCAATGATTTCTGCTATTTCCGTGCATAGAATGAACAATGATTACATCTGTCATCTCATTCTCTCCTTTCAACATGCTGTCTCTTTTTCTATTGTTAAAACTTTTACTATTTACTAATAATTGTAAAATAAAAGCACCTTAAATAGAAATGTTTATATCTCAAATTGACATTTCAAATTAAAGTGCTTTGTCATTTTTTCTATTAAATTTAGAAACAAATCTTACTATGTGTATATATTTTTATAACAATTACAATATTTCTGAATTTCCATCAATAAAAAATATATAAAGATACTTCCCTAGCGTCCTTGTCCATAATTAGCCTAAAGTTCTGCAACAATTTCTTCAGCAGCAACCTTACCTTGCATAATACAATCTGGCAATCCAACCGCTTCAAATGAAGCACCTGTAACTCGTAGACGTGGATATGTCTGTTTAACGTGAGTTTGTATATCTCTAATTTGTTGAATATGTCCTACGTGATACTGTGGCATACTTTTCGGCAACCGATTTACAATCGTAAATTCAGGATTACCTTTAAATGTCATCATTTGACTTAAATCTTTACGCACAATTGAAACTAACTCATCATCAGTATGATCATCGACCACAGTGTCACCTGGTTTACCTACATAGGCACGAATCAACACCTTACCTTTTGGCGTAGTAAATGGCCATTTTTTCGATGTCCAAGTACATGCGGTAATGTCTGTATCACTTGTTCTCGCGATAACGAAGCCAGTACCATCATAGGTATTTTCAATATCTTTTTCATCAAATGCCAATACAACAGTCGCAACCGTTGTACTATCCATTGTTTTAAAATAATCAAATGCTGGATCTTGACCAAACCAATTTAAAAATACTTGATGTGGTGTCGTTACTAATACGCCATCATACACTTCTTCTAGCTGATCGTTATAAACAATTTTATATTGTTTTTGAGACGTGATAATGTCATCCACTTTTGTATTATATTGAATTGATACACCCTTATTTTTCACATCTTGTTCTAATGCTTCAATAAATGAACTTAAACCATGCTTAAATTGTTTGAATTGTCCTTTTGGTGCACCAGGGTATAATTGTCTTTGTTTCTGACGCTTATTTTTCTCATCCTTCATACCTTTGATCAAACTTCCGAATGCCTCTTCTTTTTCTTTAAAATTAGGAAACGTACTCATCAAACTTAATTTATCAATATCTGTACCATAAATACCACCCATTAAAGGTTCAATTAAATTTTCAAGTACCTCATTCCCTAATCTCGCTCTGAAAAATGCACCAACAGAAATATCACCATCCTGCATTTGAGTAGGCTTTTTAAGCAAATCCAATCCTGCTCTTAATTTACCAAGTGGCGATATTAATTTTGTAGTAACAAATGGTTTAATATCTGTTGGAATTCCCATAATTGAGCCACCTGGAATTGGATATAATTTATTTTTCGCAAAAATATAAGATTGTCCTGTTGTATTTGTAACAATATCCTGTTCTAGCCCTATATCTTTTGCTAATTCTGTCATTATAGTTTTTCTGCCTAAATAAGATTCAGGACCAAGTTCAATCATATAACCATCTTTACGATAAGATTGAATCTTTCCCCCCGGTCGATTCGATGCTTCAAAGATTGTTATGTCAATATTAGGATCTTGCTGTTTTAAAAAATATGCACTTGATAATCCTGTTATCCCCGCTCCTATTATAGCCACTGATTTACTCACAACGTTTCACGCTTCTTTCGTAATTAAAATATGGACTTTATTTCATCTACAATTGCACCGATAAATAATGGATGTGTATTCGGCATTTCAGGTCGATAATATTTCGCACCAATGTCATCGCAAACAACTTTACATTCATAATCGTTGTCGTAAAGTACTTCTAAATGTTCACATACAAAACCTACAGGCGTGTATATAAAGTTTTTGTAATGATGTTTTTCATATAAATCACGTGTTAAATCTTGTACATCCGGTCCTAACCATGGTGTACCTGTATTACCTTCAGATTGCCAACCAATCGCGATATTTTCAATATTAGATTGTTCTTTGATTAAAAGCGCAGTATGTGTTAGTTCCTCTGGATATGGATCATTATTTTTTTCAATTAAACCTTTTGGCAAGCTATGTGCTGAAACGACCAAGACAGTATCTTTGTGTTCATCCTCTGGAATTTGAACTAATGTTTCATTAACTTTATTCGTCCAGTACTCAATGAATTTAGGTTGTTCATAATAATGTTTAACATGTGTCAGTTGAATACCATATTTTGCTGCTTCTTCATCTGCACGTTTGTCATATGACCCTACTGAAAATGAAGAATAGTGTGGTGCTAATACAACAGTAATTGCTTCTGTAATACCATCGTTATGCATTTGTTCTACTGCATCTTCAATAAATGGTGAAATATGTTTTAATCCTAAATAAAGTTTAAACTCAACGTCAGCATATGCTTTATTTAAAGCTGAAACTAACGCATTGGCTTGTTCGTCCGTTGTACCTGCTAATGGTGATAATCCACCAATAAATTCATATCTATTCTTCAAATCTTGAAGTTCTTCTTCAGTTGGACGTTTACCATGTCTTATATCCGTATAATATGGTTCAATATCACTCTCTGTATAAGGTGTACCATATGCCATAACTAATAGTCCCATTTTTTTAGTCATTGATAATACCTTCCTTTAAATGAATTATCTTTCTCGTGCTATCGCTATTTCATAAAATTATTTTTGCGTATAATTATGAACAAATTCACTTACTTTGCGTAACGTTTCAGGTTGTACTTCTGGAAATACGCCATGACCTAAGTTGAAAATATGTTTTCCATGTGCCATACCTTGATCTAAAATAGGCTTTAGTCTTTCTTCTATAACATCCCAAGGTGCTAATAAAATGGATGGATCAAGATTTCCTTGTAATGTTTTAGTTACACCTAATTGTTGCGCTTGGTTTATTGAAGTTCTCCAATCTAATCCTAATACATCAATTGGTAAATCATTCCATTCATTAATTAAATGGCTTGCTCCTACACCAAATAAAATGACTGGTACATCATGTACTTCTTTAATTTCATTTATTAAACGCATCATGTGTGGTTTAATGTAATGTCTATAATCTCCGACATTTAATGCCCCCACCCATGAATCGAAAATTTGAATTAATTCTGCGCCTGCTTCAACTTGAGCAGTCACATACTTAACTGATACATCAACTAAGTGATTCATTAATGCAAACCACGTTGCTTCATCTCTGTACATCATCGCTTTTGTGAAATTATAATTTTTCGAAGGTCCACCTTCTATCATATATGATGCCAATGTGAATGGTGCACCAGTAAAACCAATTAAAGGTACATTTAACTTTTCTTCTGTTAAAAGTTTAATTGTATCTAGTACATAAGGTACGTCTCGTTCGGGGTCTATTTGAGAAAGTTTCTCAACATCTTGAATTGTTTTAATTGGATTGTGTATAACAGGTCCAATACCAGATTTAATTTCAACATCTACACCAATTGGCTTTAATGGTGTCATAATATCTTTGTATAAAATTGCTGCATCTGTATGATAATTATCAACTGGTAGATGTGTTACATAAGCGCATAGCTCCGGCTGATGCGTAATTTCAAATAGTGAATATTTTTCTTTCAATTTACGATATTCTGGTTGCGATCGGCCAGCTTGTCGCATAAACCAAACAGGTGTATGTGTTATTTCTTCACCTTTAATCATTTTTAAAATTGTATTGTTTTTATTATGCACCATAAAGGCCTCCTAAATTAAAATCATTCTTATCTATATTATCATATCGCTCATTCGTTCGTATTTTCAATAATTAAATGTCATAAAACTGACATTTAATTGTAGAGCCATTTATTGTAAATTTAAATTCTAAAGTCCATTTTTTGTATCATTACTTCTAAATATCTCGCATGATTTATTATAGTAATTTTAAACATATATTAATAGTGGTAAAGACTAGTTTATCATCGTATAATAAATAAAAACATAAGGGGGACCTTTCATATGAAGAAACTATATACATCTTATGGCACTTATGGATTTTTACATCAAATAAAAATCAATAACCCGACCCATCAATTATTCCAATTTTCAGCATCAGATACTTCAGTTATTTTTGAAGAAACTGATGGTGAAACTGTTTTAAAATCACCTACAAAGTATGACGTTATAAAAGAAATTGGTGAATTCAACGAACATCATTTCTATTGTGCAATATTCATTCCTTCAACAGAAGATCATGCATATCAACTTGAAAAGAAATTGATTAGTGTGGATGACAATTTCAGAAACTTTGGTGGCTTTAAAAGCTATCGTTTGTTAAGACCTGCTAAAGGTACAACATATAAAATTTATTTCGGATTTGCTGATCGACATGCATACGAAGACTTCAAGCAATCTGATGCCTTTAATGACCATTTTTCAAAAGAAGCATTGAGTCATTATTTTGGTTCAAGTGGTCAACATTCAAGTTATTTTGAAAGATATTTATACCCAATTAAAGAATAATTTTAAAGAAAACTTCCATTGGTTATGCTGTTCGCGTACAGATGCTAATGTAATAAGAACGCCATATAATTCGGCACTCATCATTACAAGCATCTACACAACATACATTCCAATGGAAGTTTTTTAATCTCTTAATAATGTCTCTTGATATTTTAACTTTTTAATAATACTTCGAATTGTTAGTAATCCAACAATATAGAAAATGACAACTACATAAAATAACATCATATGTTTAATCATAAATGTCACAGCAAATACAGTACAAATAACTAACATTAATCTATATAGAAACTGCTCATACCCTTTGATTACCTTTTCTTCAGGTACCGGCCATACTTGTGGCCATAAACCATATGCTTGTTGTGAATAAAACTGTGCCATTTGAAGCAATATAATATACACAAAAAGACTTCCGATAATTGCTGTCACTAATGGGTATGATAACCAAATCATTAATAGAACAGCAATGATTAATAATCTAAAGATAATATTAAAAGCATCTCTTCCTCTAATAAAGCTACGTATAAATAAAAATAAATACATTGAATTAGAGTTGAACTTGCGACCTTTTGGAACCGGTAATAGTATATCCAAATAGCTACGTCTAACTGCTGATTCTTTTAAGTGTTTCACATCCGTAAACATATTAACAAATTTATAGTAGTTCATATGATGACGATGTTCGATAGCAATCATTTTCTCCCATGGATATAAAAAGCTAGGTTTAGACCTTTTGACTAATAATTCTATTAAGAGTGGTAAAACAATTAATATACTTGCCACATACCACTTCATTCCTAGTATTAAATAATAAGTGACACCGAAAATGAAAATTGATATGAGGTTTACTTGCCATGTACTTAAACCAGATTGATACCATTGCCATCTTAAACGTAATCCAACATATGGAAATATCAATGCACAGATAGCAAAACATATATAAAATGCCACACTATGTTGATTAATATTATAAAATAACGGGAACAGTACGACGATAATAACAAGTTGCATTAATATTCTCGCAAAATAACTGTATAAAATCGCATGGTTCATAAACTGGGACATATGCTTTTCAAACGGTAATAAAAATATCTTGTCCGCTTCTTTTAAGAGTGGTCGCATCGGGAAAATCGACACTAATGCAACAATGACTGATGCAATCAATGCAAAATCAATATTTGTTGGAATATGTTTTAACCATTCTCCGTATCCAAATATAAATGCACCTAGCAAAATAAGTAAAAAGACCATGAAATGACCATTAAAAATAAACTTATTATAATAACTCTTCTCTTTACGAAGGGCATGTACTCTTTTGTTAAATAATGTGGTTGCTTGATTACGCATGTATATCTCCACCTTGCGTCACATGAATATAAATATCATCAAGCGTTTGATTATGTAAGCCCGTTTGTTGTCTCAATGCTTCTAAATCGCCAAACGCCACTACTTTACCTTCATCTAAAATAATAAAGCGATCGCAATAACGTTCTGCAGTTGCTAAAATATGCGTACTCATTAAAACGGTTCTGCCTTCGTTTTTCTTTTCAACCATTAAATCTAACATGGATTGAATTCCTAAAGGATCTAATCCTAAAAATGGTTCATCTATAATATATAGTTCAGGATTAACAATAAACGCACAAATTATCATAACTTTTTGCTTCATACCTTTAGAAAAATGACTTGGAAATACTTTTAATTCATTTTCTAAACGGAATGTCTTTAATAATGGCATTGCACGCTTCATTGCTTCGTCGCGATCGATATCATATGCCATTGCAGTCATCTCTATATGTTCTTCTAAAGTAAGCTCTTCATAAATAACCGGAGACTCAGGAATATAGGATAACTTTCTACGATACGTTTCAATGTCATCATTAATATTTATATCTGAAATTGTTAGAGATCCTTTCATAGGTGTCAATAATCCTAGCATATGTTTAATTGTTGTACTTTTACCTGCACCATTAAGTCCGATAAGGCCAACAATTTCACCTTTGTTTAATTCAAAATTTATATCTTTAATTACAGGGCGTTTTCCATATCCACCTGTAAGATGTTCTACTTTAACTGTCATAAGGCACCTCCATGACTTATATTGTACCAAAAATTATAAAATGCTCATATTAAATAGACATGTACTAATATCGAATTTTTAGCGACAATGTTATAATAAATGATAATACGAGTTGAAGAGGAGTGTAGTCATCATGTCAGAAACAATTTTCGGCAAAATTTTAACTGGAGAAATTCCAAGCTTTAAAGTATATGAAGACGATTATGTCTATGCCTTTTTAGATATTTCACAAGTCACTAAAGGACATACGTTATTAATTCCTAAAAAAGCTTCTGCAAACATTTTCGAAACTGATGAAGAAACAATGAAACATATTGGAGCAGCTTTACCAAAAGTTGCAAATGCTATTAAACGTGCTTTTAATCCTGATGGCTTAAATATCATTCAAAACAATGGTGAATTTGCAGATCAATCTGTATTCCACATTCATTTCCACTTAATTCCTAGATATGAAAATGATATTGATGGTTTTGGTTACAAATGGGAAACACATGAAGATATTTTAGATAATGAAGCAAAACAACAAATTGCTGAAAAAATTCAAGCACAATTTTAAATATATGCTTAACCTATGATTGAACGGGTATATTACAATTAATATTAAAGCGATTGTGTTTGACGAAATGTCAAAAATGTTAGCACATATTAAATTTATTAATATCACAGATGATAAAAGTGAGGAGAATATAAATGAAAGCATCACGCATTCTATTCGGTATCGGCGTTGGCGTAGCAGCTGGTTTTGTAGTTGCACTGCAAGGTAGAGATGACAAAAGTGTGAAAAATAATACAATTGATAGTACTTCCCCTACTGGTTCAAAATCTGAACTGCAACGAGAAATCGAAACAATTAAACAAAGTTTCAACGACATTTTAAACTACGGAGTTCAAATTAAAAATGAAAGTACAGAATTTGGTGGTTCTATTGGTGGCGAAATTAAGTCGTTACTTGGAAACTTTAAATCTGACATCAATCCTAATATTGAACGTTTACAATCTCACATTGAAAACTTACAAAACCGTGGTGAAGATATCGGAAATGAATTATCTAAATAAAACTAGCATGATATAAATCATTACAAACATATATTGACAATAATCCAGTTATTAAAAAATATAAAATTCATTTATTTAAAACGAGATGACATCAGAAATTATTTCATTTCTTGTCATCTCATTTTTTATGAAGTAAAATCCTTGAATATACTAATTTTGAATTCCAAATTTTATTAATACCCCTATTTCTACAGTTCCCCTTTTCAAAATAATAAAAATGAGTGAATTTATTTAAGTCCATTGATTATTTTGTTGTCTTCTAATGTCTAGCTTCAAATTTTTAATTTATTGTTCTCAAAATGGTTAATTTAAAAGTGTCACGCTTGATATAAAGCGAATATAATATGTTACTATTGAATTACTAAACCTGAGTTGGTTATAATCTAACTTATATTGAAAAGAGATGAGGCGTCAGACATGTTTTTATGTAAGAGACAAATTGATATTAATGCAAGATTTGGGTTGCCTAGAATCGCCTTTATGAGTGCCGTAGCAACTATCATAATGTTTTTAATAAGCTATGAAGTAATGTACTTCTTATCGAATACGCCGTTATCAGATAGACATTTTCTCATCTTTTTATTTTTAGTTTTTTTGACCTATCCTTTACATAAAAGTATTCATTTATTATTTTTCTTACCTTATCGTAAATCATTTAAAGCGCACAAATTGACTAAAAGAAGATGGCTTATTTTTTACAATACATATGTCAATCAGCCTGTACACAAATTTTATTTTTGCATCAACTTAATTTTACCTTTGATTATTTTATCTGGTATATTCATCATGCTAACAGTTGCTTTACCACAATATGGACATTATTTTATGTTTTTATTGGCTTTAAATTTTGGTATTTCTGTTACTGATTTATTATATTTAAAAATAATTATATTTTCTAATTATGGACAATATATAGAAGAACATAGTACAGGTATTAATATTTTGAAAAAAATTAAAAATCCATATCATTTATAACAAAATAATTATAGCAAGGTGATATTATTTGTTTTTTAGCTATGTAATAGCTTACAATCAAATGTATATAGACCTTGTTTTTTTATTTAACCAATTTTTACCCCTAAACCTAATGCTATAGTCTGATGCCATATGTTATTAATTGGTGCTATTATAGAATTATGTTATATTCACGATGATTAACTTACAAAGGAGTTTCAACTATGAAGATGATAAACAAATTAATCGTTCCAGTTACAGCAAGTGCTTTATTATTAGGTGCTTGTGGTTCTAGTGCAACGGATTCAAAAGAAAATACATTAATTTCTTCTAAAGCTGGAAATGTAACAGTTGCAGATACTATGAAAAAAATCGGTAATGATCAAATCGCAAATGCATCATTTACTGAAATGTTAAATAAAATTTTAGCTGACAAATATAAAAATAAAGTTAGCGATAAGAAGATAGATGAACAAATCGAAAAAATGCAAAAACAATATGGTGGCAAAGATAAGTTTGAAAAAGCCTTACAACAGCAAGGTTTAACAGTAGATAAATATAAAGATAATCTACGTACTGCCGCATATCAAAAAGAGCTATTAAATGATAAGATAAAATTATCTGATTCTGATATAAAAGAAAATAGTATTAAAGCTTCACATATTTTAATCAAAGTTAAATCTAAGAAAAGCGATAAAGAAGGCTTAGATGATAAAGAAGCTAAACAAAAAGCTGAAGAGATTCAAAAAGAAGTTTCTAAAGATCCAAGTAAATTTGGCGAAATCGCTAAAAAAGAATCTATGGATAAAGCTTCAGCCGAAAAAGATGGTTCATTAGGTTATGTCCTAAAAGGTCAAACAGATGAATCGTTTGAAAAAGCGTTATTTAAACTTAAAGAAGGCGAAGTGTCTGACGTAATTAAAACAAGTTACGGATACCATATTATTAAAGCAGATAAACCAACTGACTTTAAGAGTGAAAAACAAAGTCTTAAAGAAAAACTAATCCAACAAAAAATTCAAAAGGATCCAAAATTACTTACTGATGCATATAAAGAGTTACTAAAAGAATATGATGTTGACTTTAAAGACCGCGACATCAAATCAGTGGTAGAAAATAAAATTTTAAATCCAGAAAAACTTAAACAAAATGGTTCACAAGGCGGACAATCCGGCATGAGCCAATAAATTAAAAAGAGCGACCGTGGTTTAATAACCTATGGTCGCTCATTTTTATTAAATTCCAAACAGATGATGCGACTGATGACAGCTGCCATTTTATTTCACATTTAATCAATGTTCAACTGATTAGGCAATCATCAATACTTTTCTCATTCATCCGAAATGTTATATTATTTTTAATCAAGTGATTCTGGATTATAGAATCGACGATTTTCAAGACCAAATATTTTGTCTGTAAACTGACCTTTGTCAGTTTTTTTATAGGCCTTTTCAAACATATTCATTCTTGCATCAATATTATCGATATAACATAAAATTTCTGCTTCTTTTAAATAAGGTAATTTTGGTGAGCCATATTCTAACTTACCATGATGAGATAAAATCATATGACGTAATAACATAATTTCTTCCCCATCAATGTTAAGTTCGCGTGCGGCTTCAACTACTTCATCGCTCGCAATTGAGATGTGTCCTAATAAGTTGCCTTCGACTGTATATGAAGTAGCAACAGGTCCACTCAATTCTCTAACTTTACCGATATCGTGTAAAATAATACCACTATAAAGCAGGCTCTTATTTAACAATGGATAAATATCACAAATCGATTTCGCAATACGTAACATTGTTAATACGTGAAAGCTTAAACCGCTTGCAAAATTATGATGATGTGAACTTGCAGCTGGATATGTGTAAAATCGTTCTTGATATTTTTTCAATAAATGACGTGTGATACGTTGTAAATTAGCGTTTTCAATATCTAGCAAATAATGAGAAATCTCTTCTTGTATTTCTGCCGGTGATAAAGGGGCACCATCTACAAATTGTTCTGTTTTTAATTGGTCTTCAGCTGTCGCTAGTCTGATTTGATTGACTTTCATCTGTTTATTTCCGCGATAGTTTATGATGTCACCTTTAACATGTACAATTTCTTCGGGCTTGATTGTTGCCATATCATTTTTTGTAGCCGTCCAAAATTTCGCTTCAATTTCACCACTTTTATCTTGCAAATGTAATGTCATGTAATCTTTACCTTGTGCAGTTACGCCTTGTGTAGCTTTATGCACTAAGAAAAAGTGATCAACTGAATCTCCGGGATTTAGATTCTCTATATTTCTCATCGTTTCCCGCCTTCCTCTATTTTGTTTAATGTTATCACTTCTTTTGATGGTACAATATTATCTTTAACACATGTGAAGTAAAGTACTTGATAGTGTTCTGATAATGATCGTAAATAATTCAACATTTTTTCAGTACGTTTTTTATCAAAATGAACAAATGCATCATCAACAATTAATGGGAAAGGATAATATGGACGTAACACTTTAATTAAGCTAATACGTAATGCTACATAAAGCAATTCTTTTGTAGATTGGCTCAATTCAACTGGATCATATAATTGTCCATTTACATGTTTTACTGTAATTGAGTCCTCATTATAATTAATCATCGTATATCTTCCATCAGTTAGATGTTTCAATATTTCTACTGCTTCATTAATAACTTGTGGCAATCGTTTATCTTTAATTTGTTTGATGTGTTCGTCAACTAAACTTTGTAAATAACTTAAACTTGCCCAATCTTTAGCAATATCGTTAAGTTGATTTTTAAGACTATGATATTCATGTCTTAAGTTTGCCAATGTTGTATCTGTCTCCATATGGTTGATTTGCGCACTTAAATCACTAACCTGTGCTTGCATTTCTAAATATTGTTCATTATATTCATCGACTTGAGTTGCTAACAAATGATCTTCTTCTTCAAGCTGTGCTGTCGTTTTTTCACTCAAACTTGAACTTAATTCATAAGAATAGTTTTGATTTTCGAGATATTTAGTCAAATCATTGAAACGATTCAAATTACTTGTGTAAGTTTGATAGTCTTCATGATGTTGATAAAAATCTTCTTCTGAAGCAACATTGATATAATCAAATAATGATTTAATTTCATTATTGTTTTCTTCTAATTGTGCTTTTAAATGATTTAACTCATTAGTTGTAAGTTTAGTATTATCAGTATTAATACGCCATTTTTCATTTGTATCTTCAGCATTTTTTAACCACTGCTGTACATCATGGAATAATGACAATTTATTAAAGTAAACAAATTGTGATTTTGTAACAGCTTCTGCATGATTATAAAATGTATCTAAATCTTGTACTAATTGTTGACGTTGTTGATTTAAGTCACTAATATGTTGATCTAATGCTTTAATATTAGCCATTGTTGAAATACTATCAACAATTAAATCATTCGAAATTTTAGATGATAAGAATAATTCATCTTTAACATTTTCAACTGTATTTTGTAATTCGTTATGTCGCCCTTTTGCATCGTTTAAACGGCCTTCAATATATTGGCGTTTTTCTTCTAAAATATCTTTATTTTTCAAAGCTTGTTGCCAATGATCACGAACGCGATATTGCTCGTCAAGATCAAAGTCTAAATCGTAATTTTCATCTAAAACAGCTAATTGTGCTTTGATTTCTTCGATTTCATCAGTAATAGCTTCACTATAGTCTACTTCTTTTGATTTAGCCATAATGATACCGATAATGAATACTAAAGTTAAAACTGCAAAAATAATACCAAACAACATATTATTTGAGATAAATGAAAATGCTGCTAAACCAATTCCTGCCAAAGTTAGAATAATAAATGTTGTACGTAATAATTTTTGACGTTTTTGTTTTTCTTGTTGTTCAATTTCAAAACGCTCTTTTAACTTACCGTACAAGTTCTCTTTTTCATTTAATTCAATGACTTGTTGAGAGTATTCTTTTTTCTTTTCAAATGTTTCCTCAGGAACGATTTTTTCTTCAACCGAATCTAATTCACTATGAATTGCATTATCTTCGATTTTATTCTCTTCTAAGCTACGTTCTAATTGTTTTATATATGCCGCTTGCTCTTGTTTATTTTTAATTTGTTCACTAACATAACTTTTCATTGCTTCTGAGCTATCAACGCCATGATGGGTTTCAGACCAGCCAATATTGGCTTGCAGTTCATCTTTATCACGTTGTTTGTTAGCAATATCTTTTTCAATCGCAGCTAATTCGAATTCTTTGTTTTTAATTTCATTTTCTTGTTGATTCAAACTATTAAACGCATCGATATCTGATTGTTTAACAGGTTCTAATTGACTAGCTTCTTCTTCAAGTTGTGCTAAACGTTCGTTTCTTAAGCCAATATCTCTTTCTAATGATTGCTTATGAGCTCTTGCCTTTTCGTAACGATCTATCCCTTTTTCAGGGAATGAAATCGGCTCAATATTTAATTGCTGTTCAAGCGACTTCCATTCTTGTGAATGATCATGTAAAGCAACCTCTTTCTGTTTTTCTTCATGCATTTTAGATAATTGATTAAGATTTTGCTTTAAATGGTCTAAGCGTCTTGATGATTTGTCTCGATCATCAACTAATCGATGGTACGTTTCCAATTTAGCTTCTTCTTCACGAATTTGACTTTCAAGTTGTTTTAATTGTTCGATTTGCTGGTTAATAATCGGATTTTTGCCAGACTTTTTATACAGTTCATCTTTTTTACGATTAATCACTTCTCGCATAGATGTAAATTCAGTAGATCCTAAAGCACCTGCCTGTAATAAATAATCTTGTAATTGCTTTTCATTTAAATTTCTATGGATATCTTGAAGCCCTAAAACATCGAATGAAAAGATACCTTGATAAGTCTTTTTAGAAATATAATTTAATTTCTTTTGAAGCCAAGCATCATCACGTACTGAACCATTAGGTAGATATACTTTTACATCACCTTGTGCACTTCCTTTAATACGCTCAACTTCTATTTCTAAACCATCATCAAGAATAAGTATGAGTTTACCACCATATTGATTTCCTAACCTTGGTTCTAATCGTGGCTCTTTAGATTTTTTAGTTGGAAAACCAAATAATATTGAGTGAATAAATGCTTGAATCGTAGATTTACCCGCTTCATTTTCACCAAAAATTTCAGTGAAGTTTTTATTAAATTCAATTTTACGTTGAACAAATTGACCATAACCGTAAATTTCAAGTGATTTAATTATCATTTTGTTCACCTCTCATTTCAGCTTTTAATATTTCTTCAGCACGATTAACCAATGCTGTATGATCAAAAGTACTATAGTCATCTAAAAACTTAGATGCACGTGGATTTAAATATAAATCTGACATTGCTTTATCAAACACACCTTGATCAACTAATAAATCCGCTGAAAATTCATTAACTAAAGGTGATTCATCATTTTGTGCATATTGAATTTTTAAATCATCGATATATACAAATTGGTTTTCATTTTCTTCATAGTCAGCAATCATTTCTTCAACTTGCAATAAATCTTGCGGAGAAATTAACGTCTCACTATTGATAATTAGTGTTAGACGATAAAATGCTTTACCTTCTTCTCTCACTTTTTCTTTAAAGCTTTGAATTACTTCATACAGACCTTGTTTAGACGTCTTATCCGTTTCTATTGTTGCTTCTTCAAATCTAATATATTGCGTTGGATAAAATTTAGTTTTTAATTTTAAATGGTCACCTTCAATTAATAAGCAACCTTTTTCACCTTGCTCATTAAAATGTCTGCCTTGAATATTACCTGAATAGTTAATTACAGGCATATCACTTAATTGTTGACGTTCATGAATATGGCCTAACGCCCAGTAATGATATAATTTACTGTTTAAATCCTCTAGTATAAATTCAGTATATCTATCATTCACTGATGATTTGCTATAAGTTCCATGTAAGACACCAATGTGTATACCCTTTTGACCTTGACTAGAAGGATATTCATCAATTTTATTTTCATAACTTGCTCTATTTTCATAACTAAAACCATGAATATAAATAGTTTCACCAGATTTAGTAATTGCTTCATAGGTCTCAACTTTATTAGAGAAAACAGAAACATTATCTGGCCAATTTGATGAAATCTTTGATGATAAAGGATCGTGATTACCATGACATACGTAAACAAAGATTTGTTCATTTTGTAAACGTTCAAATTGTTGTTTCAGGAAAATTTCAGCTCGTAACGTTCTATTTTCACTATCAAATAGATCACCTGCGATAAGTACAAAATCAACATCCTGTTGTAATGCTATATCAACAATATTCTTAAAACTTTCATAAGCACTTTTTTGAACATCTTCAAAAATTTTAGGGCTTATATGACTCTTAGATTTGAAAGGACTATCTAAATGCAAATCCGAACAATGAATAAATTTAACCATACATCCATATCTCCTTAATTTAAGGTTCTAACATCAATTTCGCAAAATCCAACTATTAAAGCTTTGTCATCACTATGTTTGAAAGATATATTTATACACCAAATTGAATAGTGATACATTAGCTGATTCATTAAAATCAGTTGATTTTTATTTTTTGTCTCACAAAAAAATTTATTATTTAATCAATAATAAAGTGCTTTAGTCAAATCGTGATGTTTCAATTATTAACAAGTTTATTATTTCTTCATTTTACCATAATACGCTTCAAAACGTCGATGAACATATGAATTTGAGGGATTTTTGTAACAGTTTATTTTTTAAATCATTAAAAATGGTGAAGTTTCTCGAATATCGTGTTCAAAAATTCAAATTTCGAAAATAAAGTCGCCCCTAATCTGATGAGTTTTCGGTATATTTCTACTCATAAAATGTCAAGAACTCTCGCAGTCATGTTGTAAGTTAAACTTCTCAACAATAGTCATGAACTTTCTCGGTAGTGTTGTTAACTCATCTAATAAGGGTTAGTCACGAGTTTTAACGTTCGTGTTGTTAGTAAACAGCTATTTATTACACATAATCGAACTTTGCTATCGAAGATTTGAAATAAATAAAAAACTGCCAACAAAGTCTCAAACTCTGTCGACAGTCATTCCCTATTCAATGGGCGTTTTAATTATATAAAGTATTAGTCAGCGTAAATTTCGTCTAAAGGTTTAACGATAATTTGGTTGATTTCTTGGAATACTTGACTCATTTTTTGTTCAGCATTCATTAATGCAGAGATGTTTTCATCTTTTTCAATTGCTTGAGCTTGTTCTTGTGCTTTTTGTAAATCTTCTTCAGCAATTTCTTCACCTTGCATTTGTTTTTGTTGGAAGTTAATTTGTGTTTCGCGGAACTCATCGAATAATTTTTTAGATTCTT
The DNA here is from genome assembly GCF_000236925.1 of Staphylococcus argenteus. Classification (NCBI taxonomy): domain Bacteria; kingdom Bacillati; phylum Bacillota; class Bacilli; order Caryophanales; family Staphylococcaceae; genus Staphylococcus; species Staphylococcus argenteus. Next base: position 1,867,679 of record NC_016941.1, read on the forward strand.
CGTTCGCTTTTACATTAGCAAATGCTTCTTTGATTGCTTTGTATTCATCACTTTCTCTTAAAGCTTGTTCTAATTGATTTGCATAATCGTATAAATTTACTGCCATGGTTATAGCACTCCTTTGTTGTTGTTAACTTTTATATAAAAATGTTTCGCTATTACTTTAACACATCTCGCTTTTTTAGACAAAGATTGCAACCAGTCCTTGGAAAAATCCTATAATTCCACCTAAAATAAAGCCTAAAGACATAATAAGTTTTAATTCTTTATTTGCAATTTCAATGATTAATTTTTCAATATAATCTAATTCAAATGTGTTAATTTGTTCTTCAATTAGTCCACGTAAATCTACTTTTGTCATTATTGTCGATAAATGTTTAGACAACTGTAGAATAACTAAATCAGTTAGTTTTGCAGAAAGTTGATTTTCAAGATAGTCAATGAAATTGGGTACTAATGCAACAATTGGTTTATTTGATTGATTATTTATATAAGTTGCCAAATACGTCGATATATTTTTGGCAATATCATCAAATTGCGAAGTATTGATTAGCTCGTTTAATGGTTTATTTTTGAACGTTTCATACTCATTTGAAATAACTGATGTAACAATACCTCTCGCCTTAGGGTGCGAAGTTAATCTTATAAGTTCTTGTTGTATACGATCAGCTATGTTCTCTTTGGTCATAAACATTTGCAACATACCAATTAACTTACCTTTTTCATTAAAAAAAGTATCTAACATGTCATTAATATCTTGTGTCCCTTTTGCTGAAGATAAATAATTTCTTGCGCGATCACATAATAAGTCTGTCGCCTTATCTACTTGATTATCTAGTAAAGTTACAAATTGATTGGGTAATAGTGCTGCAATCGTCTGATCTTGATGTGTTTGATAATATCGGTTCAATTGTGATTCAATGTATTGACTTCCGTTAGTTTGTAATACATGTTTTAAATCGATATCAAACTGTGAAGTTAATTGCTGAATAGTTAGCTGATCTTTAGATATTTTTTGCAATTGTTTCTGAATCATAGAATGAATTGCTTCTTGTGATTTGCTGCTTTTTAGTTTTTCACTTATTAAAGATTCAGTAAGTAGGTGTTCTTCTATAACTTGACCAATCTTAGTTGCGATTTCTTCTCGTCTTTTAGGAATTAAGCCAGGTGTAAATGGTACTCTAAATTTAAATATATAGTATGGTTTAAAGGGGTGAAATAGCATTCTAATTGCGATTACATTCGTAATACCACCAATTATCGCCCCTACAACTATCATAAAAGTAATGATAAATAGTGCATTCATAATTTTGACTCCTTTGTTACAACATAGTTATTCATTATACCACTGTTTTGAACTTTTAATTCATTTTTCAATTTACTTTGTTGTTTGTTTTATAACTATTTTACATACAAAAAAGCGATGCCTCACCTCAAATAGGTGTTCCACATCGCTTTTATTATTTATTAAAAGTATATAGGCCTAGATATGTACTAATTCTTCTTTAGCATTTCTGTTAAAGTATGTTTCAGCTTCTCTCATTTTAGAAGTACCGAAAATTGGTTGATTATCTGGATTCAATACACGATAAATATTGCTAACTTTATTGCTTTGTAAAATGAAGCCGTTACGTGTCTCAATGTTATTCCAGTAAATATCACTTGTTGGTGCATGGTTTGGATATGCACAGTGATTTCTTGAAATTGTTTGAACGATTTCTAATGGATCACAGCCAAAAGTACTGTTTAATACTTCAGAATCTCTGAATAATGCACAAATAGAAATACAAGTTGTCCAATTTGGTAATACTCTTTCTTTTTCAATTTGTACTAATGTCTTTTTAGAAAGTCCAATTGTTTGCGCCATAGTGTCTTGCGTATAACCAGCCTCTATACGAACCATTTTAAATTTTGTTTGAATTAAATCTGTAAAACTCTGTCTATCCATTCTGTTATCTACCTTTCTGTTTGGGGAATTTTATCCGGACACAAGAAATTGCAATAATACACATTTCTTGAAACACAGATTACATCTTAATATATTTTTAATAAAATGAAAAGAGCCAATTTCACATTTGTATTAAATTTTGATCAAGTCAACAAAAGTTAAGTTTACTTTATAATGAATCAAAAGTAAACGAAGTTAAATTTTATGCATAATGTCTACATTTGATAAAACTTACACTTTTATTATGATATCAAATTTACAAAGAAAACTGTATAATAAATCCTATCGCTATGAAAAAAATCCTAATAAAACGTTGAAAATTTGACCATTTTTTGACGAATCTATAAAAAACTCACCTTAAATTAATTTATTTTCCATTGCATAGATTGCAGCTTGTGTACGATCACTTACTTGTAACTTACTAAAAATATGACTAACATGTGTTTTAATTGTTTTTTCTGACACAAATAAGGTTTCTGCAATTTCTTTATTTGTTTTGCCTTTAACCATTTCACGTAACACTTCTATTTCTCTCTTTGACAATTTATTCGTATAGTGTGGTTTTTGGCTTACCGTTTCAAATACATCCTGCGCTTTAGGATGTATCATTTTTTCACCATTCATGACACGTCTAATTGTGTCGATTAATTGCTGTGGCTCAACATCTTTCATTTCATAACCATCTGCGCCTTTATTGATGGCGGAAATCACGTGTTCGTCATCAACATAACTCGTTAAGACTAATACTTTGATTTCAGGATAATGTGTCTTAATATATTCAGTAATTTCAATGCCATTCATTTCAGGCATTACTAAATCTAATAACACAATATCTGGATGCTCATGGTCTTTTAAATATTCTAAAAATGATTTTCCATCTGAAAAATCTTGAATAACTTCTAAATTTTCAATTGTTGATAATAAAAAACGTAGTCCTTGACGAACAATATAATGGTCATCTACTAATATTACTTTGTCCATATGTTTACTCCTTAAACCATTTTATTTTATAGGAATAGTGAAATAAATTTGCGTCCCTTTAGATGGCTGTGATTGAAATGTCACTTTACCTTTTAATAATTTAACTCTTTGTTTTATATTGTTAATGCCATGTGACGAACTGATATCAACTTCATCTATATCAAAACCTTGTCCATAATCATAAACACTTATGTATAGCATTTCGTTTGTTTGTTTTAACATTAAACTTATTGAATTTGTGTCTGCATGTTTTTTTACATTATTAATGCATTCTTGTAATGCGCGATATATATTTTCTTCAATTTCATTAGACAGGTCTATCAAACCTTCTACATTCACTTTTAATTGGATTTGCATTAACTTACTATAAGCCGTCAACGCGTGCAGTAAACCTTGTTCTAGTCCGACAGGTTTAAGTTGCCATATCAGTGCACGCATTTCATTTACCGCATTTTGACTTGTCTCTTCGATTGTCTTGAATGCTTGTTTGGCAATGGTTTCATTCGTCATACCATAAGCAGCATGTGCTGTTAACTTTACAGAAAATAACATTTGATTTACTGAATCATGTAAATCTCTAGCTAAACGGTTACGTTCGTTTATTTTTGCGGCTTCTTTTTCACGATCTGTTAAATAAATACGTTTGATGGCTGAACCTAATTGAAATGCAACTGATTCTAATAATTCTAAGTCTTCGTCACTATAAATTTCAGTATTAGGCGACGCAACATTTAAAATTCCAAATTGCTCTTGTCCTGATTTAAGTGGCACCGTAGCATGATGTGTAATATCATCGTTTTGACTTGGATAAGCTTTAGACGCAAGATTTATTCGAGAACAATTAACAATATTAGAGGCTTTCATCAACCTACCTTGATTAAAAGCTTTAACACACCAACACGATCCATCCTTTATATAATGACAATGTTCTGCCATTAATGAGTGAGGTAAGTCCACATGTGAAACAAGTTCATGTTCGCCGACGCTATTTATAAAAAATATCCAACCAGTCGTGAAATTACTGCCTTCGATTAAATATTTTAAAGCGCCTTGCGTCATACTATACATTTCTGTCTCTTCATTTAAAAATTCAGCAATTTCTTTTAATAAAGCCAGTCGCGTCTTTTGTTCCATCAAATCGCTCCAATTCATTTTACGTGTATTTACTATTATACATTGAGTTATTATATTTTAAAATCTTAGACATGAACATGATAAAATGATATTGATGATTTAATAGTTATATTTCGTTGAACTGTTTTGTGATATGATATTAAAGACTATAGGAGGATTTTATGAAATTTAAAATACCAGAAAACTTTAATGACTTAAGTTTACGAGACATTTTCCAACAACTTAAGGTACCTAAAAAAGACTTACACAATTTAAACATGTCTAAAGATATTACAATTAATGGCCAACCCGCACGATTAATGGATAAAGTTCAAACCGGCGATCAAGTTGTGGTACCTACAACTGATGAAAAAAGTAATTACGTACCTAGTTATCGTTATGCACAAATTAAATATGAAGATGATGACATGGCAATTGTTATGAAGCCTAAAGGTGTAAAGACGCATCCAAATGATTTAAAAGAAAGTAACACATTGATGAATCATGTTATTTATACTGTTGACAGTGATTATGTTGAACCGATTCATCGACTGGATCAAGAAACAGTTGGATTATTAATTGTTGCTAAAAATCCTTTAATGAAAAAAATACTTGATCGTATGTTAGAGGAAAATAACATTACACGTATTTATAAAGCAAATGTTAAAGCATTGCTACCATTAAAACCACAAACGATTGATATGCCAATAGGTAAAGATAAATTCCATTCAAACAAACGTCGCGTTTCACCTACTGGTCAACGTGCGATTACACATATTTTAACTTCTAAAATGTTAAAAGAAAATGTGTGTCAACTTGAAATTAAATTAGATACTGGACGTACACATCAAATTCGTGTGCATTTAGCTGAAATTGGTCATCCAGTTATTGGTGACCCATTATATGGAGACTCAACATTGAGACAATTAGAACTTGAAAGTTATAAAATAGAGTTTGTACATCCTCTAACTAAAGAGGTCATTTCTGTTTCGTTAGATGATTAATATCGATAAATACGCATGACATTATGTCGTGTATTATTGTTTTGTAATTAAATAGCGTATTATTTGGAATCGGATATCTGAAAATTATTTCAGGTGTTCGATTTTATATTGATATTTTAGAAAAGCTTTTCATTTTAGGGAATCATTGTAGAATTCCATGTATTTTTGTTCAAATGTAGTACGTGTATTTTCGAACGACGCATGATATCAAATAATTTTTATCACAAAAAAATAAAGCTTGGAACATCACATTAGCATGTAATGCCCAAACTTCATTATATATAAGTATTGAATTAGTGTGGATCCACCATATCTTCTGGCTTAATCCAAGCTTCAAATTGTTCCTCTGTTACATATCCTGTTTGAATTGCAGATTCTTTTAAAGTTAAGCCTTCTTTGTGGGCCTTTTTAGCAATTTGTGCTGCTTTCTCGTAACCGATATGTGGATTTAATGCTGTAACTAACATTAACGATTGATTTAGATAATTATCAATATTCTCTTCGATTGGTTCTATGCCTACAGCACAATTATTATTAAATGTTTCCATGCCATCAGCTAAAAGATAAATAGATTGTAATGTATTATGCATAATTACTGGCTTATATACATTTAATTCGAAGTTACCTTGAGAGCTTGCAAATCCAACAACCGTATCATTACCCATAACTTGAACAGCAACCATCGTTAACATTTCACATTGTGTTGGGTTAACTTTACCAGGCATAATAGATGATCCCGGTTCATTTTCAGGGATAGAAATTTCTGCTAAACCAGCTCTTGGTCCAGAAGCCAACCATCTTACATCATTAGCAATTTTCATTAAATCACCAGCTAATGCTTTTAATGTCCCATGTAACTGTACAACTTCATCGTGCGCAGTTAATGCATGGAATTTATTTTCAGAAGATACAAATGGATAACCAGTATTTTCAGAAATATATTGTGCAACTTTATCACCAAAGTCAGGATGCGCATTGATTCCAGTACCTACCGCTGTACCACCAATAGCAAGGTTTAAAATATGTTTTTTAGATTCTGATAACATTGTATCGCATCGATCCAACATATATCTCCAACCACTAATTTCTTGCCCTAATTTGATTGGTGTTGCATCTTGTAAATGTGTTCGTCCAATTTTAATAATTGAATCAAACTTATCTTCTTTTTCTTTCAAGGTATTTCTTAAAAGTTTTAAAGCTGGTTCTAATTTTGTTTCGACTTCATGATACAATGCTACGTGCATCGCTGTTGGGAATGTATCATTGGAACTTTGCGATTTATTAACGTCATCATTAGGGTGAATGCTTTCATCACTTTGATGTTCTTTTAAATACATGTTTGCAACGAAGCTTACTACTTCATTCACATTCATGTTACTTTGCGTCCCGCTTCCAGTTTGCCATACAACAAGTGGGAAGTGTTCATCTAGCTCACCGGCTAAGATTCGGTCACAAGCGTATACAATGGCATCTTTTTTGGCTTCACTTAATTTTCCTAAGTCAAAATTAGCTAATGCTGCTGCACGTTTTAATTGTGCAAAACCATAGACCACTTCAATTGGCATACGCTCTTTACCAACTGGGAAATTTCTCTTACTTCTTTCAGTTTGAGCACCCCAATATTTATCTGCTGGTACTTCTATTTCTCCAAAAGTATCATGTTCAATTCTTACTGACATTCATTTTCTCCCCTTATCAATGTTTATTTATCTGTAGTATATCACTAAATAATTTATTTGAGCAATTTATGATTAAAACGTTTTCATTTATTTAAAATAAAAATACACTAACCGAAAGTACATCGCTATTCAACAGCAACACTTACTTTCAATTAGTGTATATATTTTAATTAATTTACTTTACGATATTTTGTTTTTGTAGCATCTACTGTCGCGATTGCAGTTAATATATACAATACTGCACTAATAATTGTTGTATACGGATTTAATGATACTAGTGTTCCTAAAAATCCTGATAAACTTGAGTAAAAACCATCAAGTGTGTAATACAATATACCAGTAATTAGTAAACAACAAATAACACTTATTACGATGCCAGATTGATTACTTTTAATGAATGTTTGAGCATTAACATCATCAATTAATCCTTTTGATAAGTTAAGCTGTAATTTCACTACTTTAAAAATAACCGGCAAATAAAGCGCACCGACAGCCAATGGAAATGCTTTAATTGATATTAAACTTATGATTACAGTTACTATCAATAAATGAATCCAATATTTTCCTAACATATACGTATAAATCTCCTCTATTTTCATTCTTCAATAGCATATCATAATCGAACCATTTTAAGAAATGTGTTCAATATTTTATTAATAATACTATTAAGCTGTGTTGTTAAATGTTATATTTTGTGTCACGGATTTAAAATTTATTTTGAATGATGATTTTATATTATCAAAACTTGTTTTTAATTGCATAAATACGGGAGCAATTTTTTATTATGCTTTAGAATTTAGCTAATTTTGTGAGTTAAAAATAATTGTGATTTAAATTGCTATTTAGTTTTTTGAATCAATTTTTATCGTTTTTTTTATTATTTCTGTCACACCCCTTCTTTTTAAAATAAAAAGTTAGGTAACAATATGCTACCTAACTTTTGTAATGGGATTATTTGTAACTCAATTAAAATAGTATTGAATCAATGTATTATTCCATATAAAAATCAATCATTAATTTAAATTGCTAATCATTTAATGGCTATTCTTTTCATCAGTACTCTTCTCTTGATCATTTTGATCTGAAATTTGTTCCATCTCTTTACCTAATTCTTTTAAATCTTCAAAATCAGTTACCATACTGTTTTCTTCTTCGTGATAATTTAATTTTGCATCTTTATCTTTAGACATTTTAATCCCTCACAGATTTTTAATTAAGCAAATTAAGCAAAGCGAGATGTAAAGTAAGCTTTGACATCTTCAGGTAAACCTGCAGCCGCTTCTTTATCAAGAATAACATTTACCATTCTATGTGATTTTAAGTCAGATGGTTCGAAACTTGTTTTACCATTTTCTTGGTATAATTTTTCAACAACTTCCTTTTTATTAGCACCTGTCACAACTAAAAATATTTCTCTCGCTTCCATTAAACCTTGGCGGATACTAACATTTAATTTTCCTTGCTCATCAATAGAAACAACTTGTAATGTTAGTTTGCCTTTATTTTCTTTAGTTTTAATTTTGTCAGAGATAAATTCAATAGCATCTTTTTCAAACGCAATTGGATAGATTTGACTTGCTGGCACGCCTAATGCTTCAAAATAAGATTTTTTATTGTCATAATCTAAAATATTTATTTGACTAAAATCAACAGCGTGTTTCTCAACGTTTTTCTTTAGTTCATCTAATATTGGTGCTTGGTCTGTATCCAAATGAAAACCTGCAATTGTAGTAGGATTATTGTTAAATTGTTTTCTAATAATATCTGCAGCATATTCTGCTACAAGTTGACTGTTGTCAAATACTTTAAAGTTCATTGCCATGATCTTTACACTCCTCTTAGTTTGCATTTTACATAAAAACGGCGATATTAATATTTATTATACCCTAACTTGTACTATATCAAACCATTTACCTTTTGCATGTACTTTATTTAAATATAGCATTTAAAGCCTTGTTTTTATAATGATTTTATACATTTTTAGTTTAATCCTGGAAAATCTTGTTGACGTAATGCTTCATAAATTAGCAACGCCGCAGTATTTGATAAATTCAGTGAACGAATGTGTTCACTCATAGGTATTCTTAATGCTGTTTCTTGATACTTTTCTTTAACCCAATCTGGTAAACCTGTTGTTTCTTTTCCAAAAATAAAATAATAATCTTTATCTTGACTTGAAAAATCAAAATGACTATAAGTCTTTTTGCCAAATTTTGTTAATAAATAGTATTCACCACTAGTTGTTTCAAAAAATGCTTCAATACTTTCGTGATAAGTAATATTCACAAATTCCCAGTAATCTAATCCTGCTCTTTTTAACATTTTATCATCCGTTCTAAAACCAAGTGGCTTAATTAAATGTAAATGTGTATTAGTTCCTGCACACGTACGTGCAATATTTCCAGTATTAGCTGGAATCTCAGGTTGATATAAAACGATATGATTTGTCATGTTACTTTTCTCTCCTTGTTTCTATTCCTTTTATCATTTCCTGTTGGACTTCCGCATCCTCTTTTTCATAATTTGCGTTGATAAAGTCTTTAGCATCATCACCAAGAATTTGACCAATTGCCCAATAAGCAGTTGCTCGAATCATAGGTCTTTCATCTGTAGTTGCAACTTTTTTCAATTCTGGAATTGCATCCACTTCATTAAAGTGTGCTAATGCCAAAATAGCATTTCGTTGTATAGGTTTTTTACCTCGCCAAGCACCTGCAAGGTGACCATATGTTTGTTTAAATTCTTTATTAGACATACTTAATAACGGTATAAGTCTTGGCTTCAAAATTTCTGGCTCTAAAATAATATCATCTTGTTCTGTGTTAATACCACGATTTTTCGGACAAACTTGCTGACATGTATCGCATCCATAAAGTCTATTTCCAATTTTATATCGATATTGATCTGGCATATAACCTTTTGTTTGTGTTAAAAAACTAATGCATTTTTGACTATTTAATTGGCCATTTCCAACTAATGCACTTGTTGGACAACGATCAACACAAATCGTGCAATCACCACAGCTATCTAATAATGGGTCATCAGGTTCAAAAGGTATACTGACTAACATTTCACCTAGATATGTCCACGTACCTAAATTTGGATTTATGACAAATCCATTTCTACCAACAAATCCTAACCCAGCACGTTCTGCAACAGCTCTATCTGATAACACACCTGTATCTACCATCGATTTTATTTCAACATTTGGAACTTTAGATTCAATGAATGCTGCCAACTTGTCTAATCGTTTACGCATAATTGAATGATAATCTTGCCCCCACGATGCTCTTGCAAATAAACCTCTACGGTCTCCTCTAACACTCTTAGGTGCGCCCTTTAATTTATTAGGGTAACCCACCGCTATTGCTATAATCGATCTTGCTGTTGGTAATGATAGTTTTGGCTCTGTCCGTAAAGCAATATCAGACTCTTCAAATCCTGAGGCATAACCGTTTGAATGATATGCTTCAAGCTTTTGCTTCAATTCATCAAAGGGATCTGCAGTAGTAAACCCAATACTGTCGATTCCGATTGTATATGCATAATCAATGATATCTTGCTTTAACTGCTTTGTATCCAATCGTATGCCCCCCATAAAATAATACTATGTTATTTTAACACAACCATTATTCATATTGATGTTTCATTTCACATTATTTAAATAATGAAAAGCTTGAATATATGATATAACTTTGTGGGTCGTATCATATATTCAAGCTTCGTTGTGTAGTTATAATACTCTTGATAAGAAATTCTGTGTTCTTTCGTGTTGTGGATGTTCGAAGATTTCATTTGGTGTTCCAGATTCTACAACGACACCATCCGCCATAAATATGACTTTGTCACTGACATCTTTGGCAAAGCCCATTTCATGTGTAACAACTACCATGGTCATACCTTCTTTGGCTAAGTCTTTCATTACTTTTAATACATCACCAACAACCTCAGGATCTAATGCTGAAGTTGGTTCATCGAATAAGATAACATCTGGTTGCATTGCTAGCGCCCTTGCAATTGCTACCCTTTGTTTTTGACCACCGGATAATTGATTAGGATATACATTTGCTTTTTCTTTTAAACCTACTTTATCTAGAAGTGAAATAGCTTCTTGATGCAATGCTTCATTATCATCTTTTTTCAGTAATTTAGGTGCTAATATTATATTATCGACAACTTTTTTATGTGGAAACAGATTAAAGTTTTGGAAAACCATGCCCATCTTTTGGCGTAATTTGTCGACTTGTGTTCCTTTTTTTGTTAAATCATTTCCTTCAAATATTACTTGTCCTTTAGTAGGTTCTTCTAATAAATTCATACATCTTAACAATGTACTTTTGCCACTACCTGATGGACCAATAATTGCTACAACTTCACCTTGATTGATTTCAAGATTGATATCTTTTAATACTTCATTATCTCCAAATACTTTATTAAGATTATTAATTTTAATCACTAGCGCTCAATCTCCCTTCAATCATGTTCATAATACGTGTAAGAACGAATGTTAATACAAAGTATAATGCTGCAGCAACTAATAATGGTGTAAATGGATCAAACGAAATTCCTTGTACCACTTGAGCATTAAACATAATCTCACCAACTCCAATTGTTGAAACAATGGACGATTCTTTTATTAAAGTAACAAATTCATTTCCAAGTGCTGGTAAAATATTTTTAATAGCTTGTGGCATAATTACGCTTTTCATTGTTTGTCTATAATTTAATCCTAAGCTTCGAGCTGCCTCCATTTGTCCTTTATCAACTGCATTAATACCTGCTCTAATAATTTCGGCAATATATGCTGAAGAATTAATGACCAAAGCAATTGTTCCGCAAACTAATGCTGAAATATCTAATCCTAATGCAGCAGTTATACCAAAGAATACGATAAATACTTGGACTAACATTGGTGTTCCTCTTAAAATTTCGATATAAATTGAAGCAATCCATGATATGATTTTAATCTTACTTAATTTCATTAGGGCAACAAATGCTCCCAAAATTGAACCTAATGCCACACCAATAAATGAAATTAATATTGTTATTTTTATACCTTTCCAGAAAAAGCTACCATACTTTGAAATAAAACCACTGTCATCATTCATTGCATTTGCTGCATTGGTCATATATTTATCAATGAGCCCTTTATCCTTAACCTCTTTAATCGATTTATTAATTTGTGATAATAGTTTTGGTGAATCTTTTGGCACTGCAATCACTGTATCTTTTTCTTCTTCATTAAATTTTATATTTGAAATACCTAATTTAGGATTTTGTTTTAAATATGCTTCTGCAACCGGCTTTTCTACCACTGCACCTTCTACTTTTCCACTTTTTAGTGCTAATATTACGTCTGGTAAACGGCTCAATGAAGTAATTGAAGCATTTTCAATTTCTGTTTGTGCAATTTTTTCTTGTTCTGTACCCTTTTGTGCACCTATTTTTTTATTATTAAAATCTTTAATGTCTTTATAATCGTTCACTTTATCCTTTTTAACAAGCATAATATTTTTAGTCATCATATATGAATCTGAAAAATCAACTTGTTTTTTACGTTCAGGTGTTGACGTCATACCAGAAATAATAATATCTATTTTCCCAGTTTTTAATGCTCCTAATAAACTATCAAAAGACATATTTACAATTTTTAATTTTAAATGATTATCTTTTGCGATCTTTTTAGCTAAATCAATGTCTACACCAGCATATTCCGTCTTCCCATTAACTGTATGCTCAAATTCCATTGGTGCATAATCTGCTGAAAGACCAACTCTAATTTCTCCGCGTTCTTTGATTTTTTCCCAAGTCTGATCTTGTTCAGCATGCGCAATTGGGTTGATATATATAATTGCACTGCTTAATAAAAAACCTAATACTAATATAACCCTAAATAAACACTTCATTTGTGCACCCCTCTCTAATTAATATTCATAATTATACATATTAATACATTTTGATGCAATAGTGTTTTTAAAATTGTATTTTTATCAATATAGAGGGATGAGAAAATTAAACGATCAATCTTTTTTCTAATAGTTTTCTTACTTGAACATAGAATTTCAACTTAAAAAAGCGCCACTATCAACAATTGTTAATGATAGCGACGCTAAATTTTTTTAAATTCGTATTAAATCGATTGATTACTGTTTTGGAACTTCAAATTTATATATATCATTTGAATAAGATGGTATAAATTTTTTACATAGTTCATGTACGATAAATGCAGAAACAAATGGAATTACAAAATAACCTAATGCTAATAAAATGATATTCATTGTTGGGTCACCAGACATACGATTATATGCATTAATTGGCCCTACTAATCCTGTATAACCAAATCCAGCAGACAATGGTGTCCCTTTAACCTGAAGAACGTAAGCTATAATTCCAGTAATTACTCCATTTATGGTTAAAGGAATTGAAATAATTAGGTTTTTCAAATATACGGGTATCATCATTTTAGCTGCACCAATTAATAAAACTGCATTCACACCTATAGAATTAACACGTAGTGATCCAAATAAGAATGTAACGCAAGCTGCTACAATTCCTAAGTTAGCTGCACCACTACCAAGCCCATTTAAACTAATAGCAGTTGCGATTGCTACTAAAGATATAGGTGTTACCATTAATAATGAAAATGCAACACTTATTAGTATAGACATTAATAAAGGATTTAAGTCAGTAAATGAATGTATTACATTTCCAATAGCTTGAGTAATTTTACGAACATAAGGTAGTGTAAGAAGACCAATTCCCCCACTTACTATTGGCACCAATACTGGTAAGATAATTAATTCAAATGAGCCTAGTTTATTTTGCAGAATCATATATAATAAACAAGCAATTATAACGACAAGGCTTGCATTGATAATGTCACCAATTCCTTTTAACATAAAACCATTGTTATTAAAAACTACTGCCCCAGAACCAATCATCGCAGAAGTACCAACAATTGCAGCACCTGCTCCATTGAATTTAAATTGATGAGCAGCCAATACACCAATTATAAAAGCCATAAAGGATTGTATAAGAATAACTAATTGATAGATCAATTCTAAAATTTCATTGCCACTTTTAAATATTTTTAAAACTTCACCTAATAAAGCGTTAGGAACGAGCGCTATAACGACACCTGCTCCAATAGAATTTAAAATTTTACTGAAAAATTGTTTGTTTTCAGCATTTTTAGTGTTACTCATAAACGACCTCCAATTTAAACATTAACTCAATAATATTATAGAAAATCATCATTAACAATGACTTGTTAATATATTTAATCTAAAAATAAAACTCTAAAAGTTGTAATTTAAAATAGTTCTTTAAATTATATACCCACCACATTTGGTGGAGAACCTAAATTAATTATATACCCATCACATTTGGTGGAGAACCAATTTTTCATTTGGATTAAATGATATATAAATAAAAAGAAACCCTGTAAAACAAGGTTTCTAATACGTTATGTTATGTAAATTACAGTTAATTATACCGGCGGTCGGGGTCGAACCGACACTCCACGAATGGAACGGGATTTTGAGTCCCGCGCGTCTGCCAATTCCGCCACGCCGGCTTAATGGTAAACAAAAAACTTCCCTTTGGAAGTAATCATGGAGCGGAAGATAGGATTTACACCTATACCTCGTTCCGGGAAGGAACGTGTTCTAAAAGTTGAACTACTCCCGCATGTATTAAATTATGGAGCGGAAGATAGGATTTACACCTATATCTCATTCCAGGAAGGAATGTATTCTAAGAGTTGAAATACTCCCGCATTGTTATTAAAAATTATGGAGCGGAAGATAGGATTTGCACCTATACCTCGTTCCGGGAAGGAACGTGTTCTAAAAGTTGAACTACTCCCGCATAAACCTGGAGGCGGCAACCGGATTTGAACCGGTGATAAAGGTTTTGCAGACCTCTGCCTTACCACTTGGCTATGCCGCCAATAACTGGGCTAGCTGGATTCGAACCAACGAGTGACGGAGTCAAAGTCCGTTGCCTTACCGCTTGGCTATAGCCCATTAATAATAAGGGCGGCTGAAGGGGATCGAACCCTCGAATGTCGGAACCACAATCCGATGTGTTAACCACTTCACCACAGCCGCCATGGCAGGGGCAGTAGGAATCGAACCCACACCAAAGGTTTTGGAGACCTCTATTCTACCGTTGAACTATGCCCCTATTAAAATTAAATGGAGGGGGGCAGATTCGAACTGCCGAACCCGAAGGAGCGGATTTACAGTCCGCCGCGTTTAGCCACTTCGCTACCCCTCCATAAAAATGGTGCCGGCCAGAGGACTTGAACCCCCAACCTACTGATTACAAGTCAGTTGCTCTACCAATTGAGCTAGGCCGGCAAAGGAATGGTTCAGGACAGAGTCGAACTGCCGACACATGGAGCTTCAATCCATTGCTCTACCAACTGAGCTACTGAACCATAATAAAAATGTAATGATGGCGGTCTCGACGGGAATCGAACCCGCGATCTCCTGCGTGACAGGCAGGCGTGTTAACCGCTACACTACGAGACCTATAAAAATATTGCGGGAGGCGGATTTGAACCACCGACCTTCGGGTTATGAGCCCGACGAGCTACCGAACTGCTCCATCCCGCGATAATAAAAAATAATGGCGGAGGAAGAGGGATTCGAACCCCCGCGGCCCGTTAAGGCCCTGTCGGTTTTCAAGACCGATCCCTTCAGCCGGACTTGGGTATTCCTCCATTATTATAGGTAAATCGCTATTAATTATAAAATTAAATGGCGGTCTCGACGGGAATCGAACCCGCGATCTCCTGCGTGACAGGCAGGCGTGTTAACCGCTACACTACGAGACCATTTGTAAAACGGAGGAAGAGGGATTCGAACCCCCGCGAGCCGTTAAGCCCCTGTCGGTTTTCAAGACCGATCCCTTCAGCCGGACTTGGGTATTCCTCCAAAATTATATGGACCTTGCAGGACTCGAACCTGCGACCGAACGGTTATGAGCCGTTAGCTCTAACCAACTGAGCTAAAGGTCCTAAATATAATTTTACAACTAATAAATAGTGGCGGTGGAGGGGATCGAACCCCCGACCTCACGGGTATGAACCGTACGCTCTAGCCAGCTGAGCTACACCGCCTTATATAGTTTGTAAATAAATGGTGGAGACTAGCGGGATCGAACCGCTGACCTCCTGCGTGCAAAGCAGGCGCTCTCCCAGCTGAGCTAAGCCCCCATTATAATTACAGTATATCGGGAAGACAGGATTCGAACCTGCGACCCCTTGGTCCCAAACCAAGTGCTCTACCAAGCTGAGCTACTTCCCGTATAATTAACGCGCCCGATAGGAGTCGAACCCATAACCTCTTGATCCGTAGTCAAACGCTCTATCCAATTGAGCTACGGGCGCATGTATTTTTATTGAAAATGGTGCCGAGGACCGGAATCGAACCGGTACGGTGATCACTCACCGCAGGATTTTAAGTCCTGTGCGTCTGCCAGTTCCGCCACCCCGGCACTATAAAAAATGGAGCAGAAGACGGGATTCGAACCCGCGACCCCAACCTTGGCAAGGTTGTATTCTACCGCTGAACTACTTCTGCTTATGCGGGTGAAGGGAGTCGAACCCCCACGCCGTAAGGCGCTAGATCCTAAGTCTAGTGCGTCTGCCAATTCCGCCACACCCGCAAATGGTGAGCCATAGAGGATTCGAACCTCTGACCCTCTGATTAAAAGTCAGATGCTCTACCAACTGAGCTAATGGCTCTTCCATGGTGCCGGCCAGAGGACTTGAACCCCCAACCTACTGATTACAAGTCAGTTGCTCTACCAATTGAGCTAGGCCGGCAATATGTAAGAATAAATGGTGGAGAATGACGGGTTCGAACCGCCGACCCTCTGCTTGTAAGGCAGATGCTCTCCCAGCTGAGCTAATTCTCCAAATATATCTTGCCTGGCAACGTTCTACTCTAGCGGAACGTAAGTCCAACTACCATCGACGCTAAGGAGCTTAACTTCTGTGTTCGGCATGGGAACAGGTGTGACCTCCTTGCTATAGTCACCAGACATATGAATGTAGATTATACATTCAAAACTAGATAGTAAGTAAAAGTTATTTTGCTTCGCAAAACATTTATTTTGATTAAGTCTTCGATCGATTAGTATTCGTCAGCTCCACATGTCACCATGCTTCCACCTCGAACCTATTAACCTCATCATCTTTGAGGGATCTTATAACCGAAGTTGGGAAATCTCATCTTGAGGGGGGCTTCATGCTTAGATGCTTTCAGCACTTATCCCGTCCACACATAGCTACCCAGCTATGCCGTTGGCACGACAACTGGTACACCAGAGGTATGTCCATCCCGGTCCTCTCGTACTAAGGACAGCTCCTCTCAAATTTCCTACGCCCACGACGGATAGGGACCGAACTGTCTCACGACGTTCTGAACCCAGCTCGCGTACCGCTTTAATGGGCGAACAGCCCAACCCTTGGGACCGACTACAGCCCCAGGATGCGATGAGCCGACATCGAGGTGCCAAACCTCCCCGTCGATGTGAACTCTTGGGGGAGATAAGCCTGTTATCCCCGGGGTAGCTTTTATCCGTTGAGCGATGGCCCTTCCATGCGGAACCACCGGATCACTAAGTCCGTCTTTCGACCCTGCTCGACTTGTAGGTCTCGCAGTCAAGCTCCCTTATGCCTTTACACTCTATGAATGATTTCCAACCATTCTGAGGGAACCTTTGAGCGCCTCCGTTACCTTTTAGGAGGCGACCGCCCCAGTCAAACTGCCCGCCTGACACTGTCTCCCACCACGATAAGTGGTGCGGGTTAGAAAGCCAACACAGCTAGGGTAGTATCCCACCAGCGCCTCCACGTAAGCTAGCGCTCACGTTTCAAAGGCTCCTACCTATCCTGTACAAGCTGTGCCGAATTTCAATATCAGGCTACAGTAAAGCTCCACGGGGTCTTTCCGTCCTGTCGCGGGTAACCTGCATCTTCACAGGTACTATGATTTCACCGAGTCTCTCGTTGAGACAGTGCCCAAATCGTTACGCCTTTCGTGCGGGTCGGAACTTACCCGACAAGGAATTTCGCTACCTTAGGACCGTTATAGTTACGGCCGCCGTTTACTGGGGCTTCGATTCGTAGCTTCGCAGAAGCTAACCACTCCTCTTAACCTTCCAGCACCGGGCAGGCGTCAGCCCCTATACATCACCTTACGGTTTAGCAGAGACCTGTGTTTTTGATAAACAGTCGCTTGGGCCTATTCACTGCGGCTCTTCTGGGCGTTAACCCTAAAGAGCACCCCTTCTCCCGAAGTTACGGGGTCATTTTGCCGAGTTCCTTAACGAGAGTTCGCTCGCTCACCTTAGAATTCTCATCTTGACTACCTGTGTCGGTTTGCGGTACGGGCACCTATTTTCTATCTAGAGGCTTTTCTCGGCAGTGTGAAATCAACGACTCGAAGACACAATGTCTTCTCCCCATCACAGCTCAGCCTTAATGAGTACCGGATTTGCCTAATACTCAGCCTTACTGCTTAGACGTGCAATCCAATCGCACGCTTCGCCTATCCTACTGCGTCCCCCCCATCGATTAAAACGATTATAGGTGGTACAGGAATATCAACCTGTTATCCATCGCCTACGCCTGTCGGCCTCAGCTTAGGACCCGACTAACCCAGAGCGGACGAGCCTTCCTCTGGAAACCTTAGTCAATCGGTGGACGGGATTCTCACCCGTCTTTCGCTACTCACACCGGCATTCTCACTTCTAAGCGCTCCACATGTCCTTGCGATCATGCTTCAACGCCCTTAGAACGCTCTCCTACCATTGTCCAAAGGACAATCCACAGCTTCGGTAATATGTTTAGCCCCGGTACATTTTCGGCGCAGTGTCACTCGACTAGTGAGCTATTACGCACTCTTTAAATGATGGCTGCTTCTAAGCCAACATCCTAGTTGTCTGGGCAACGCCACATCCTTTTCCACTTAACATATATTTTGGGACCTTAGCTGGTGGTCTGGGCTGTTTCCCTTTCGAACACGGACCTTATCACCCATGTTCTGACTCCCAAGTTAAATTAATTGGCATTCGGAGTTTGTCTGAATTCGGTAACCCGAGAGGGGCCCCTCGTCCAAACAGTGCTCTACCTCCAATAATCATCACTTGAGGCTAGCCCTAAAGCTATTTCGGAGAGAACCAGCTATCTCCAGGTTCGATTGGAATTTCTCCGCTACCCTCAGTTCATCCGCTCACTTTTCAACGTAAGTCGGTTCGGTCCTCCATTCAGTGTTACCTGAACTTCAACCTGACCAAGGGTAGATCACCTGGTTTCGGGTCTACGACCAAATACTAAACGCCCTATTCAGACTCGCTTTCGCTACGGCTCCACATTTACTGCTTAACCTTGCATCAAATCGTAACTCGCCGGTTCATTCTACAAAAGGCACGCCATCACCCATTAACGGGCTCTGACTACTTGTAAGCACACGGTTTCAGGTTCTATTTCACTCCCCTTCCGGGGTGCTTTTCACCTTTCCCTCACGGTACTGGTTCACTATCGGTCACTAGAGAGTATTTAGCCTTAGGAGATGGTCCTCCCAGATTCCGACGGAATTTCACGTGCTCCGTCGTACTCAGGATCCACTCAAGAGAGACAACATTTTCGACTACAGGATTATTACCTTCTTTGATTCATCTTTCCAGATGATTCGTCTAATGTCGTCCTTTGTAACTCCGTATAGAGTGTCCTACAACCCCAACAAGCAAGCTTGTTGGTTTGGGCTCTTCCCGTTTCGCTCGCCGCTACTAAGGGAATCGAATTTTCTTTCTCTTCCTCCGGGTACTAAGATGTTTCAGTTCTCCGGGTGTGCCTTCTGATATGCTATGTATTCACATATCGATAACATGACATAACTCATGTTGGGTTTCCCCATTCGGAAATCTCTGGATCAAAGCTTACTTACAGCTCCCCAAAGCATATCGTCGTTAGTAACGTCCTTCATCGGCTTCTAGTGCCAAGGCATCCACCGTGCGCCCTTAATAACTTAATCTATGTTTCCACCATTTTTATAAGTCGAACGTTAACACGAAGTCACATTCTTTTATAAAAAGATTTAAACGCGTTATTAATCTTGTGAGTGTTCTTTCGAACACTAGCGATTATTTCTTATGAATTCAAGCTTATTTAAAACTCTTTATTCACTCGGTTTTGCTTGGTAAAATCTATATTTTACTTACTTATCTAGTTTTCAATGTACAAAATAATGGTGGAGACTAGCGGGATCGAACCGCTGACCTCCTGCGTGCAAAGCAGGCGCTCTCCCAGCTGAGCTAAGCCCCCATATATATAAATTAAATTAATGGTGGGCCTAAGTGGACTCGAACCACCGACCTCACGCTTATCAGGCGTGCGCTCTAACCAGCTGAGCTATAGGCCCATTAATTTGAATGTACAAACATTCAAAACTGAATACAATATGTCACGTTATTCCGCATCTTCTAAAGAAGATGCTCCGAATATATCCTTAGAAAGGAGGTGATCCAGCCGCACCTTCCGATACGGCTACCTTGTTACGACTTCACCCCAATCATTTGTCCCACCTTCGACGGCTAGCTCCTAAAAGGTTACTCCACCGGCTTCGGGTGTTACAAACTCTCGTGGTGTGACGGGCGGTGTGTACAAGACCCGGGAACGTATTCACCGTAGCATGCTGATCTACGATTACTAGCGATTCCAGCTTCATGTAGTCGAGTTGCAGACTACAATCCGAACTGAGAACAACTTTATGGGATTTGCTTGACCTCGCGGTTTCGCTGCCCTTTGTATTGTCCATTGTAGCACGTGTGTAGCCCAAATCATAAGGGGCATGATGATTTGACGTCATCCCCACCTTCCTCCGGTTTGTCACCGGCAGTCAACTTAGAGTGCCCAACTTAATGATGGCAACTAAGCTTAAGGGTTGCGCTCGTTGCGGGACTCAACCCAACATCTCACGACACGAGCTGACGACAACCATGCACCACCTGTCACTTTGTCCCCCGAAGGGGAAAGCTCTATCTCTAGAGTTGTCAAAGGATGTCAAGATTTGGTAAGGTTCTTCGCGTTGCTTCGAATTAAACCACATGCTCCACCGCTTGTGCGGGTCCCCGTCAATTCCTTTGAGTTTCAACCTTGCGGTCGTACTCCCCAGGCGGAGTGCTTAATGCGTTAGCTGCAGCACTAAGGGGCGGAAACCCCCTAACACTTAGCACTCATCGTTTACGGCGTGGACTACCAGGGTATCTAATCCTGTTTGATCCCCACGCTTTCGCACATCAGCGTCAGTTACAGACCAGAAAGTCGCCTTCGCCACTGGTGTTCCTCCATATCTCTGCGCATTTCACCGCTACACATGGAATTCCACTTTCCTCTTCTGCACTCAAGTTTTCCAGTTTCCAATGACCCTCCACGGTTGAGCCGTGGGCTTTCACATCAGACTTAAAAAACCGCCTACGCGCGCTTTACGCCCAATAATTCCGGATAACGCTTGCCACCTACGTATTACCGCGGCTGCTGGCACGTAGTTAGCCGTGGCTTTCTGATTAGGTACCGTCAAGATGTGCACAGTTACTTACACATATGTTCTTCCCTAATAACAGAGTTTTACGATCCGAAGACCTTCATCACTCACGCGGCGTTGCTCCGTCAGGCTTTCGCCCATTGCGGAAGATTCCCTACTGCTGCCTCCCGTAGGAGTCTGGACCGTGTCTCAGTTCCAGTGTGGCCGATCACCCTCTCAGGTCGGCTATGCATCGTTGCCTTGGTAAGCCGTTACCTTACCAACTAGCTAATGCAGCGCGGATCCATCTATAAGTGACAGCAAGACCGTCTTTCACTTTTGAACCATGCGGTTCAAAATATTATCCGGTATTAGCTCCGGTTTCCCGAAGTTATCCCAGTCTTATAGGTAGATTATCCACGTGTTACTCACCCGTCCGCCGCTAACATCAGAGAAGCAAGCTTCTCGTCCGTTCGCTCGACTTGCATGTATTAGGCACGCCGCCAGCGTTCATCCTGAGCCAGGATCAAACTCTCCATAAAAATTATGATGTTTGATTAGCTCATAAATACTAAATAATGTTTGTAACTAATAGTTACGTTTTTGGAATTAACGTTGACATATTGTCATTCAGTTTTCAATGTTCGTTTGATACTTACAAGATTTAATTATAACTTGTAAGTTTTTGTAAGTCAAGAATTATTTTTAATTATTTTATTTCTAAAAAATAAATTTCCTAACTCAATTAATTCGACAAATATTATTTTATTATGTATTTGTTTGAATTTCAATAGTCAAATTTACACTTTATTAATATTTTAAACCAAGAACTTAATCATTTAGTTTTTTAAATATTAGTGCCGTTTGACGACTTTTATATAATATCAAGTTATTCTAATAGAGTCAACATAAAACAACACTTATTTTGGTTTAAAAATTACCGTTGTAGTGATTAATTTCTATTTGGAAGAATTATATGTATTAAAAGTGTAATTCATTATCCTGTTTTAGCGGCTTAACAAGTAATTTACATGATAATCATACTCTCATAGTAGCTCTATATCTATTTTAATTCATGTAAAGTTTTCTTTTAATATGTATTTGAACTTCAGCTTATAATAATTCATTATAATTACACCTTCGCTTGTATACATTAAATAATTTACTATCACACTTTTAATAGATCATTTTGTTAATAAGTAAATAGTACGCTTCCTAATCTCTTTTTATTCCATCCATATTATAATTTAATAAATTACAGGTAGGAATCGATATTAAATATGCAATATGTGTTCTCTCCTCATAATAATAAACAGACGGATTACATTTCCCTCTTATTTAATTATTGACCTTTAAAATAATATCTATAAATGTATATCAATAAACTTACTAATACAAATCTCAAATACCTGTACAAGCTGTAACGAATAATACATTAAAAAAAGGAGTTAAACAACGGATTATTGTTTAACTCCTAGATTAATGTTCTCTAATAAAAGAATTACATCTACATTATTTAATTAATCATACTACCAAAGTTAAATTATTTATCTTGGCATTCTTTACAAACTCCATAAATTTCCATTCGATGATGTGTTACGTTAAAGTCAGTCATATGCTGAGCTAATCTTTCTATTTCATTTAACTGTGGATATTGGAAGTCAACAATCTTACCACATTGCTCACATATAATATGATAGTGATTATGTGTATTAAAATCGAAACGACTAGATGCATCACCATAAGTTAGTTCTTTAACAATTCCAATATCTTTAAATACTCTTAAGTTATTATATATTGTCGCAACACTTATATTTGGAAAATCAGGTGAAAGTGCTTGATAAATTTCATCAGCTGTTGGATGAGTATGTGAAGAAATTAAATATCGTAATATTGCTTGTCGTTGTGGTGTGATTCTAACACCAGCTTGTCGCAATGAAGCAATTGATTCTTCTAATTCATGCTCAATTGATTCTATTTCAACACTCATCTAAATCACCATCTTTCTTATATAATAATTATTATTACTTACTATAAATATAACTGTAGTGTTGCGCGTGTGTCAATATTTACATGCGGATTTCATTTAATAGCCCTTTTTAGCATCCACTTCATTCTCAATTAGATATTTCTTATTGAGAAAATTAACTAAATTATTTTTAAAAATATCTAATAAATCATACTTTGCTTCATAATCATTACCAGTTATATGCGCCGTGATAGTAACATTTTCTAATTCATATAGTTCATGATTAGGTTTCAAAGGTTCATTTTCAAACACATCTAAATATGCATGTCGAATAATTTTATTTTTTAATACTTCTATTAATAATTGTTCATCAACAACACTACCTCTACCAATGTTAATAAACAAAGTTTCATCTTTCATTACTTCAAAATGTTGTCTTTTTAATAAATGAATCGTTTCTTTTGTTTCTGGCAAAGCATTTACAACAATATCAGCTTTAGGCAATATGCTTTCTAAAGATTTAATTGAATATATCTCATCAAACTCTTCTTTCTCTTGACCTGATTTACTCAGACCAACCAAATGCATATTAAATGCCTTTGCTAATTTTGCTGTTCTTTTAGATATTGCACCTGTTCCTAAAAATACGACCGTTTGACCCGATAGTCGTTTACCAGTTATTTTCGAATCATAAATATATTGTTGTTGGTTATCATATGATAGTTTCATCTTTTTATAATCATCTAATATGAAAGCTAAGATGTATTCAGATAATTGTTTAGCTTGAACACCTTTACCATTTGTTAATAGTATGCCTTGATTTGCAATATAATCCAAAGGTAATGTATTTACGCCAGTTGCAAACCATGCAATCCATTTTAAATTTGGACAACGTCGTAAAAACGCCTCATCGATTGCACCATCATAGCCTACCAAGATATCTATATCTTCTAAATCATTTTCAGGAATTTCTGATGAATTCTTATAAAATTTGAACTCAATGTCTGGAAACCGTTGTTGTAATTCTGCTTCAACTTCACGCATACGATTTAAACCGACAACCTTCATTACATGTCACCCCAAAATGTTTTTAAGTTCTTCTATTTGTGTTTTAACTTTAACTTTCTCGATAACATCTAAGACTTTACCTTCTTCATCTATCACAAAAGTGGTACGTACAATACCCATACTTTCTTTACCAAAAGATTTCTTCAATTGATAAACACCTACTTCTTTTGATAATTCAAATTCATCATCTACTAACAAGTCGAAATTCAATCCGTGCTTTTCAATAAAATTTTGATGTTTTTTCTTTGAATCGCCACTAATGCCATATACTGCGACGTCTAATTCACTAAACATTTCTAAATTGTCTCTAAAATCACATGCTTCTGTAGTACAAGTTGGTGTATTATCTCTTGGGTAAAAATAAAGAATTGTCTTTTTACCTTTCAATGAATCGTTTGTAATTATTTTTCCATTTTGATTCTCTAATGAAAATTTTGGAAATTGTTCTCCTTTTTGCAACATCTAATCACCTTTTTCTTCATTATAATAATTTTATGATACGATATTAGATGAAAATATTAAATTAAAAGAGGTTGATACACATGAATTTTAGTGAAAGTGAACGTTTACAACAACTTTCAAATGAATATATACTTGGCGGTGTGAATTCACCTTCTCGTTCATATAAAGCTGTCGGTGGCGGAGCTCCAGTTGTAATGAAAGAAGGTCATGGAGCATATTTATATGATGTAGATGGCAATAAATTTATTGACTATCTTCAAGCATATGGTCCAATTATTACTGGACATGCACATCCTCACATTACTCAAGCAATTCAAGAACAAGCTGCGAAAGGTGTATTATATGGAACACCTACAGAATTAGAAATAGAATTTAGTAAGAAATTACGTAAAGCAATTCCTTCTCTTGAAAAAATTCGATTCGTTAATTCTGGTACAGAAGCAGTAATGACGACAATTCGTGTTGCTCGTGCATATACTAAAAGAAATAAAATTATAAAATTTGCTGGTTCGTATCATGGCCACTCTGACTTAGTGTTGGTTGCAGCCGGTAGCGGTCCATCTCAACTTGGTTCTCCCGATTCAGCTGGTGTACCAGAAAGTGTTGCTCGTGAAGTTATAACTGTACCTTTCAATGATGTTGATGCTTACAAAGAAGCTATTGATTTTTGGGGTGATGAGATTGCTGCAGTATTAGTAGAACCAATCGTTGGAAATTTTGGAATGGTAATGCCCCAACCTGGATTTTTAGAAGCAGTTAACGAAATCTCACATAACAATGGAACATTAGTCATTTATGACGAAGTTATTACTGCTTTCCGCTTCCATTATGGTGCTGCTCAAGATTTATTAGGTGTTATTCCTGATTTAACTGCTTTTGGTAAAATTGTTGGCGGCGGTTTACCAATTGGTGGATATGGTGGACGTCAAGATATCATGGAGCAAGTTGCACCACTCGGCCCTGCATATCAAGCCGGTACTATGGC
Source organism: Staphylococcus argenteus (assembly GCF_000236925.1). Taxonomy (NCBI): domain Bacteria; kingdom Bacillati; phylum Bacillota; class Bacilli; order Caryophanales; family Staphylococcaceae; genus Staphylococcus; species Staphylococcus argenteus. Next base: position 1,893,425 of record NC_016941.1, read on the forward strand.
TGGTAATCCATTATCTATGAAAGCAGGTATTGCATTATTAGAAGTGTTAGAACAAGATGGTGTTTACGAAAAGTTAAATCGTCTAGGAGAACGTTTAGAGAATGGTTTACTTGAGTTAATTGAAAAACATCAAATTACAGCAACAATTAATCGTATATATGGTTCTTTAACTTTGTACTTTACAGATGAAAAAGTCACTCATTATGAACAAGTTGAACGCTCTGATGGCGAAGCGTTTGGAAAATTTTTCAAATTAATGTTAAATCAAGGAATCAATTTAGCTCCGTCTAAATTCGAAGCCTGGTTCTTAACAACTGAACATACAGAAGAAGATATTGACCAAACTTTAAAAGCAGCAGATTATGCATTTAGTCAAATGAAGTAAACGTTTAAATAAGATAATCTAAATACCGAAATACATTAAACAATAGCTCACATAGTGATTACAATGTAAATGTTAATGAAGTAATAATTAACTATACATGAATTACTGTGTGAGTTTTTATATTGATATAATCATACATACCCCGTCTAAAGTATGGCATTCTAATAAGTATGATGTAGGATTTATTTTAATAACTACAAATAAGCTTGAATTTTATAACTAGTAAGTGTATAACAGTAATGAATACGAATATTAGATATTCAATAAAAATTAAAATTAAAAGGAGCGTCATTATTTTTGAGACTAGGAGCTCGGATTTTCAAAACTGGTATAGCCATTATTTTAGCTATGTCTATCGCTTCTTTACTTCCGGCAAATGTTGGTTTAAAAGCTTTAGCTGGTGTCAGTGCTGTTGTTGCAATGCAGCCAAGTATTTATCGATCGTTCAAAACAGTTTCTGATCAAGCATTAGGTAACATTATCGGTGCCATACTTTCTGTTACAATGGTAACCATTTTTAGTGATAATTTTATCATTATGGGTGTTACTGTAATTGTCCTCATTGCTATTTTATTTAAATTCAATTTAGCACATGTTGCTACATTGGCAAGTGTTACAGCTTTAATTATTATGGGACAACATACCGGTTCTTTCTATATTACCGCCTTTTACAGGTTTGTACTTGTAATGATTGGTGTTATAAGTTCTTCTTTAGTCAATTTTGTGTTTCTACCACCTAAATTTGAAACAAAAATTTACTATAATTCATTAAATATATCTTCTGATATTTTTGTATGGTTTAAACTAGTTTTAAATGATACGACAGAGTTTAACAACATTAAACAAGACAGTCACAATTTAAAACAACGTATTGAGAAGTTGGAGAAAATTTATGACTATTATAGTGAAGAACGCCCTATTACTAAAAAACATATTCACCAACAAAATAGAAAGAAAATACTTTTCAGAGAAGTAGTTCAGACGACTAGACAAGCATATGAAGTATTAAACAAATTATCCCGTTATCAAAACGATTTGTATTTACTTAATAACAATTTCCTTTTACAAATTAAGTTAGATTTAGATTCATTAACTGCTTTTCATGAGCAAATTTTAGCTAGCCTTTCTAAAAAAGCACGTTATAATGTCACACATGTTGATTATGAACTCGATAATCCTCAAAAAAAGGATTTAATGGATGCATTTCAACACGAATTAATACATCATCCTTATCAAACCGAATATTCGTTTGCAAATGTTATGCAAATAGTTGCAGCTATCGAAGAATATAGACATCATTTAGAGCATTTAGACCGTATTCGAATTAGTTTCTTCACATATCATCGCTCTGATGCAGATATTGAAATTGTCGAAGAAGACTTTGATTTATAACATTAAAACAATTCCAGCAATTAATATCACAATAAGTTAAAGTAATATTGAATCTTGAAATTAAATTAAAAAAAGCAGTAAGATTATTTTCAATGAAGAAAATCTCTTACTGCTTTTTCTATGTTATAACCCCACCATACTGTTACAAATCTTCCCTACAAGATTGCACTGAAGTCAAACAACTAGTGGAATCAACAAAATGATTTATAAATTTTGAATACTGTATAAATGTTCATAAGCACCTTGTTTTGTGATTAATTCCATATGCGTTCCAATTTCAACAATTTGTCCATTTTCAATAACTACTATTTTATCTGCATGAGTTATAGTAGACAATCGATGCGCAACTATTAAAGTTGTTCTATCTTTACTCAACACTTCTAATGCATCTTGAATAATAGATTCACTTTCTAAATCCAAAGCACTTGTTGCTTCATCTAATATAAGAATTGGCGGATCATTTAAGAAAATTCTTGCTATCGACAGCCTTTGTTTTTGTCCACCTGATAATTTCACACCTCGTTCACCAACTTCTGTGTCATAACCATTAGGCAAGTTCATGATAAAATCATGTGCATTCGCCATTTTTGCTGCTTCAACAACTTCTGCATCCGTAGCAGTGGGACGACCTAGTAAAATGTTTTCTTTTACTGTATCAGAGAACAAAATATTATCTTGTTGCACTAGTCCAATTTGATTTCTTAAACTTCCCGTTAAAAAGTCTTTAATATTATGACCATCTATTAAAATTTGTCCAGAAGTCACATCATAAAATCTCGGTATCAAGTTAATCAATGTTGATTTTCCACCACCACTCATACCAACAAATGCAACAGTTTCTCCTTTTTCAATACTTAAATTAATATCTTTTAAAATTGGAGCTTCGTTATCGTTATATTGAAAACTCACATGATCAATGTCAATACGACCTTGTTTAATTTCAATTGGCTGAGCACCAATACCATTTTTAATATCATAATCTTCATCTATTAATTGAAACACACGGTCCATTGAAGCAAAACTTTGGGTTAAAGTTGTAAAAGAAGCTACTAACCGACGTAATGGTCCGAACAATAATTCTAAATAGCCTACAAATGCTGCCAGTGTACCAACTGTAATTGATCCAGAAACAGCAAGATATGCACCTACACCAATTACAATAATTGGTCCGATATCTGTAACAGTATTAATTGCAGCAAATGAATATGCATTCCATCTTGTATGTTGCAATGCACGCGTTAAGAAATTAGTATTCTTTTTATCAAAATTTTTCGCTTCATTGTCTTCAATAGCAAAACTTTTAACAACAGATATGCCTTGTACACGTTCATGAAGGAAACCTTGAACCTCTGCTAAAGCTTGTGATCTTTTGCGAGTTAGTTTTCTCAATCTGCCAAAAAATACATACACCGTTAAAATATAAAATGGGAAAATAATTAATGCCGCTATAGTTAATTTAACATCTAAAAAGAACATGATGGATAATGCAATAATAATCGTGATGCAATCTAACCATATATTCATTAATCCTGTTAAAATAAAATCTTTTGTTTGTTCAACGTCATTAATAACTCTTGAAATAACCTGGCCAACTTGATTGTTAGCATAAAATCTAGCACTTAATGCCTGCAAATGATCATATAACTTTTTACGAATATCATATAAAATTTTATTACTAGTCCACTGAGCTAAGTATTGACGAACAAATTCAATTGGTGGTCTCACTATTACAAAAATAAATAGCGCAATTCCAATTGCTATAGTTAAATGATGAACTTTTTCGTTCGTTGATAATGCTTGATTATTTATAACGCCATCAATTGCATATTTAATTAGTAATGGAATTAACATCGGAATTCCAAACTTAATTATCCCAACGATAATTGTTGCAATAATACGATATTTGTATGGTTTAACAAATTGCAAATATCGTTTAATCATACGTTTTCCCCCTCTTCAATTGCCCTGATCTTTTGTATAAAAATGAATAGAGGTTGGATACATAATTCATAGATGTAAATTCTTCATTCAAATTTACATGTTTGAAATTAAGATATCTCAACCTCTGTCATATTGAAGTGATTAAATACGCTGACTGATTTGTAAGTTTATATTCTATTTCATTTAATCGACAAGCACTGTGTCCCCACACTACAACAAAAGATTTCTTTATTCTTTACATCACTAAGTCAATATAAATGATTTGCTTGGTATTTACACTTTATTTGCTTAATATTGTCTAATTTTTTTGTAACGTTCTTTCCAAACTTTGATAAAATCCGGAGCAAATGGACCTTTCTTTTGTTCAATCCATTGTTGAAGAATATCCACGTTCCGTCTTAAAATAATATCGATATCATGTGGATAATTCATTTGATTCATATGTTGCTCATATTCATCCTCATCTAACAGATGATATTTTCCATTTGGATACACTTTAATATCTAAATCATAGTCTATATATTTCAATGCTTCCTCATCACATACAAACGGCGATGATAAATTGCAATAATAATAAATTCCATCTTCTCTAAACATGCAGATAACATTAAACCAATATTCTGAGTGAAAGTAAACTATTGCTGGTTCACGCGTAATCCAAGTTCTACCATCACTTTCAGTAACTAATGTATGATCATTTCCACCGATTACAACATGATCTGTACCTTTCAAAATTGTTGTTTCAGACCATACACGATGTATTTTACCATCATGCTTATAGCTCTGAATTTTAATGTTTTCCCCTTCTTTAGGTATGGATTCTCTGACCATACTCCACACCACCTTCTGTTATTTTAACCATTATAAATTATAGCATATTTCAGAAATAGTATTATATAAATACAAATTTTTACTAAATAAGATTTTACTATTTTATCGTTAACTCAGCTCAAAAATGATTATTCTGTGACCATGCTATTTTCAAAATTTAAATACTTTAACTTCAGACGTTACTATTTAAAATACTTAATTACACATGTTTTACCTCATAGATTACACATTTATTTATAAAAATTGCTATATACAATTATTTAAATGCTTATCAACGACCAATCATTATCCATTTATAAATTGGTAAATTTTCGACATAGGAACAGGGAATGTATATTGATCACGTTCAGATAAATCAAACCAAATCATATCATCTGGTAAACTTTCAATACTGACAGTTCCTTGTATAGCATATACTTTTATTTTCCAAGTTAAATGCGTGAATTGATGCTTTAACTCAAAAATCGGTGCTTCAACTGGTTGAATTGTCATATTTAATTTATTAGAAATTTGGCTAATCGCATCCTTACTCTCATACATCGGAAATTGCCACATACCATGTAATAATTTTTCACTTCGCTTTTGTAGCACATATTTACCTTGCTTATTTCTAATTAAAAATACAGATTGTTCAATTACCTTTTTACTAATATTTTTCGATTTTACCGGCAACTTTTCAAATGTACCTTTATCAAAAGCTTCACAATTATCTTGTACTGGACAAAACAAACATAAAGGATTTTTTGGCGTGCAAATTAAAGCTCCTAATTCCATCATTGCTTGATTAAATGTACCTGCTTCAGTCTTTACATATGGTAATAACTCTTGTTCATATGCTTTTCTTGTCGACTGCAACTTAATATCGCGATAATCATCATTCAATCTAGACCAAACTCGAAAAACATTACCATCAACGGTTGCAAGTGGTGCATTAAACGCTATACTCATAACAGCCGCTTGAGTATATGGTCCAACCCCCTTTAATGCTTTAAACTGTTCTGGATTGTCAGGAACTAATCCTTCAAATTTTTCATGTACTTCTTTAATTGCTGTATGAAAATTACGCGCTCTACTATAATAACCAAGTCCTTCCCAGTATTTTAATACCTCATCTTCTGACGCTTGGCTCAAGACTTCTACAGTAGGAAATCGTTCAACAAAACGATGGTAATAATCAATAACTGTCTTAACTTGTGTCTGCTGCAACATAACTTCACTTAACCAAATATAATAAGGATTCGTTGTTTGACGCCATGGCATTTCTCTTTGATTTTCATCAAACCAGTGTATCAAATTTTCCTTAAAACTAGACTCCTGATACATTAATAAAACCCTTTCCTCGACTAAAATTAATATACGTAACTCATAATGTTTCTATTGTACATTAAAACAAGCTTAGTAAGTAAGTTAATTTAGTTATTTGCAAAATTGGATTATAATAGTATATATAATAAAATGAAATGAGTGAACAGATATGGATACTGCAACACATATCGCAATTGGTGTAGGGCTTACGGCACTTGCTACTCAAGACCCAGCAATGGCATCAACATTTGGTGCAACTGCTACTACACTTATCGTTGGTTCATTAATTCCTGACGGGGATACCGTTCTTAAATTAAAAGACAATGCAACATATATTTCACATCATCGAGGTATCACACATTCCATCCCTTTCACAATATTATGGCCAATTATAATTACGTTTTTAATATTCACATTCTTCAATGGTACAAATCCGTTTCATGTATGGATGTGGGCTCAGCTCGCAGTATTTTTACATGTTTTTGTAGATATATTTAATTCTTATGGTACACAGGCACTGAGACCTATTACTAACAAATGGATTCAACTAAGTGTAATTAACACTTTTGATCCAATTATTTTCACTGTGTTGTGTATCGGAATTGTTTTATGGCTTTTAGGCTTACACCCTTATACAGTTTTCTTTCCAATTGTTGCTTTACTTATAGTTTATTACATTATTCGATTTAAAATGAGAGCAATGATAAAAAAACAAGCTTTGAAAACAATTCAAAAAGAACACCATCCTGTTAAGGTGTTTGTCGCACCTACATTAAAATTTATGGAATGGCGTGTGGCAATTCAAACTGATGCGCATGACTATGTCGGAAAAGCATATGGTAGAAATATTGTATTTAGTGATAAAGTGGAACGTCAAAAATTATCTACAGATTCTATTCTATGGAAAGTAAAAGGTAATAAAGATATACGAACATTTTTAAACTTTTCATCCATTTATCGTTGGCAAACAACAGAACTTGACGACGGTTCTACAGAAATTCGTTTGATTGATTTACGCTATTTAAAAAATGATCATTATTCATTTGTCGCAATAGCTCATCTAACTAAAGACAATATCATTGACCATTCATATATTGGTTGGGTTTTTACGGAAGATAAATTACAACGTAAATTGTATGCTAAATAATTACAAATTATGAAACCCTGAAGTAAATATACACAAGAAAAATAACCGATGAGATATAAATCATTTACTGATTAAAATCTCATCGGTTATTTTTATTCTAACTCTAGGGCAAGTCTATATAAAGATCCGACGCAATTAAAAACCAAAGTTTGAAATCCTTAATTCCATTAGAAATTTCAATATTTTGATATTCGAAGCGCCGGATTATAAATATATAAGTGTAATTGAAATATACAATTTTTAGTTAGTTTGATAATTCATCATTGTCAACATGAGTATTTCTAACTTCTGCATCATGTTGCTTTACCATTTGTTTTATTGCTTTAGTCTTTTTCATATAAATGGCATGTGTTGCATATCTTGTTAAGACGAAATTCACTACCGCTATCAAAAATAGAACTAAAATAAAATATAAATGATATGGAATATTTTCCATACTGGATATACCAAAAATGATAGATTGTGTTATGCCATTAACTACGTAATATAATGGGTTAAGCATTAATACATGGTTCAAGAATACATGATTTGGATTTGGAATAAATATAATTGGTAAAATGAATAAACATAATACACAATATCCATAAAAGATTAAGTTTATTTTATCAGTTAGGAGTCTAATTAAACCAAATGTTACGGATATAAGCCCTACAAATAAAGTAGCCATCACAATAAAATAAAACAATGCTATAAATGATGTTTCAAAGTTTACTGGTTTTACCAATGCACCTATCATTGTCATAATACTCAACAGTACAAAACAAATGATAGACATAATGACTACAGGCGTTGCTGCAGATATATTAAACAGTTTAGTTACTAAAAAATCATTCATGTAATGATGATAGGCACTATAAATAGTGTACATTAATATGCCGAATACAATTAGCGCAATCACTCTAAATAACCATCGCACTTCTTTTACATCAGTCAAATGACTAAAATGAAATATCGTTTCACTAGCAACAACAAGTAATAAACATGCAGCTAATACGATTAGAAAACTTTTCCAACTTTGTTTTAATCGTTCTATTACGAATCTCTTAGTATGTGGCAAGTTTTTAAAATATAAAATAATATTATCTAGCATCTTTACACCTACAATTCAATATAAATCCATTTGTCTTCTTTTAAATTGGCAATACAATAACCATTACCAACTTTAGTAATCCAAATGTTTTTATTAATATTAAACTTATCTTTTAATTCTTTTTTATCGACGATTGGATAAACGAAACCATATAACTGATCATTGTCATTAAAAAGCAATTGTATTGGTTGTTGTGTAACGGATGCGACAAAACGATTATCATCATCAGGTACTAAAGTTTTAATAACAGTATTATGTTTTTTATGTAATTGACTGTTAAAGTAAGCATAATAATTACTATAATTCGATTTCATATATGGCGCTAACTTTTTAAAACTATGTGTTTGATACAACCCTGCTGGATTAAAGTATTCAAGTTTATCTTTATTAACATAGTACGTTTTATTATCTGCATTCCCACGATAATTTTTACTATTTTCTCCAGTAATCGTCACAACACTATATTTCGGTATAGTGACTTGTTTATCCCCTTGCATATCGACACTGCCATTAAATGCAATACCATACGCTAATTTTTCGACATACGGATCTTTATTTTCATTTTGCATCGTTGCACGATTTGTAAAATCTGTAATCGAAACAATCCCCATATTGTTGAAGATCAATAGCACCATCAATACAATTCCACAAATAATTCCAGATGCCATCGTCCAAAAGCGTACAAGAAATTTAGGAGGTTTAGCGTGATTATAACGTTCAATGCGCTTAAAATTATATGTCATTTCCGGGATTCTTGTGCGATTCTTTTTCCAATCCAAATCAAAGTTTTGTATTTCTTCTTCTGATTCTAAACTTAATCGATCACGTTCATGTTCTTTAAACAATGGAATCACTTGTTTCAATGAACCTTCCATTCTTAATTGACCGTGTGAAAACCAAGCAATATAGTTACTTACTTGAGCGATTTTATCAACATCATCACCGATTGTTACAATTGTTAAATTATTTTCGATATAATCATTTGTCAGCTCAATCGCACGCTCCATAAATTGTGGCGGTAAATAATCGATGACATGATTTAAAATAATAATATTTGATTTTGACGATCGCGCAATACTTAATAGCAACTGTGCATATGCTGCTTTAGAAATTTGATTGACGGGTTTCTTTTTATATTCTCCTAAATGTGCGTATTGAATAATTTGTTCTGCTTTATGGTCGTTAATTTCGTATGGAAAAAGTTGTATTAACTGCGCTGTATATGTTTCTACAGTTTGATGAATTAATGCCTGGTCTTCTATGTAACCGTAAAACAAATCTTCAGTACATACCACTTTACCTTTGTCAGGTTTAATTGCACCTGCTAACAATTGACCAACAAGCGCTTTAGAAGATTCAACTTCTCCAATAATACCTAATGCTTCCCCTTGATAAATATGCAAACTGATATTGTTTAAATCAATATCTTCAGCATCATATCCAAAAGGTAAATACCATTTTTTATTTTGTTTATTCCTATAGTAGTGAGTTACTTTAAGTAACTTTAAAACAATTGAACTTCCCATCTATTTTCATCCTTCTATAATTGTAATAACGCTATAGGTAAGCCTTCTTCGGGTTCATTACTATTAAATCTAAATCCCCATGCAAAAATACCTTTTAATCTCTCAACTTTAAAATATTGGTTACTACCGTCTGTCAATTTATAAATTCTACCTATTTCAATCTTTTCTCGATCTACTAAGTAACTTTCGGCAACAATGACTTTACTTTGATATACATCGTATTCATTTAAAATACCATTCATCTCAGCTTTTCTCATTTTTTCTTTGTAAAGTTGTATTTCGTGTCTTAGTTCTGGTTCAGACATCTCACTCAATTTCTTCTGTTCCATCGGCAATACCACTTTCTTCTAATTTAGCTTTAATTTTATCATATTTATATCCTTTTCTCATAAGGCCTTCAATAGTTTTTAAAATTAATTTTTGGTGCGTATACTTTTTGCGATTTTTATTATATATCTTCTCTAAATCCCGTTCTATCAATCCATCTAAAACCGCTTCATCTTGTGAAAAATCCATTTCATTCATCACTTCATGGATGACATCCATATCAAAACCTTTTTGTAGCAATGACTGCATAACTTTTTCTTTCACTTTACTTGGCGGTCCTTTTTTAGTTTTACAGATTTTTTCTGCGATTTGTACAATATCCTCAAAATCTTGCTGTTCTCGATAAAGCGCCGTATACATTTCGATAATGTTTGCTTCAATACCTAATTGGTATAACTTTTGTTGATATATTTTAGGACCTTTGTCAGTGGTACGTATCATTGTATTTTTTAAACTTTCAGCATAATCACGATGATCTATTAATTTTTCACGATAACAGTATTCAATAATTTCAGAAATAGCTTGCTCTGAAATCTCTTCCTTTTGCAGATATTGAACAACTTCTTTTTCCGTTCTTTTTTTAAAAGATAAATACTGAATCGTTTTATTTAACCCTAAACGATAATGATCATATTTCTGGATCTGCGCCATTTCAGCTGCTTCTAATTGCTGTCCCTTTTTCAAATTAAATTTGACTAATGTATCAATATCGATCCCCATTTCAAATTGACCATCTAAAAATAAATTGAAACGTTCTTTATTTTTCTTTTGAACTTCTATTTTAGTAATCTTAGGCATTTTTTCACCCCCACTACATTCTTAATTTCAATCATTTACTATTATATTATTCAACAAGCGACTTCCTATAGCAAATGTTTAACTTTAATTATTGATTGCAAGTTAATTCACAATTTAAATATTACTCAAAATAAAACTCTGATAATCTTCCACTCAATATTATTGAACATTTAAAAAATAGAAGCTTCAAACTTAATTTACCAATTAATGACAATAAAAAACCACACAAACATAAAGATGTAAGTGTGATTCATAAATTAAAAGTATTCGTAAGCTATTATTATTTTCCAAATTGTCCAGTTAATTCCATTTATAGAATACATTTAAAATCAGACTATTATTAGCTTACTTTAATGATTCAATTGAGACATTGCCTGTTGATATTGTGTTTCAGTTATATAATTTTGTTGCTTCATTTTTTCTAAATTTGTACTTACACGTTGCGTAAAGTTCTCCGACATATTATTTATGTTGTATACGCTTGGTGCATTTACTTTACTTGCTAAAATAGCACTTTGCAGAACTGTTATATGAGACATTGATGTACTATTTTTATTAACGGTTGTTCCAAAGTAATGGTTTGCTGCTCCCTCAATCGTATACTGATTATCTCCAAAGTAAATATTATTTAAATAAAAGCTTAAAATTTCGTTCTTATCATATTGTTTCTCAACGCGATGAGCCACAAATAATTCTTTTACTTTCCTAGTAAACGAACGATCGTTATCATAAAAATAATTTTTAACTACTTGTTGTGTGATTGTACTTCCACCTTGTACGTCTCTATCACTAATTGTCGAGAATAACGCTCTTGTTGTCCCTTTTAAATCAAATCCATGGTGTTTATAGAAACGTTCATCCTCCATTGAAATAAAAGCGCCTTTAACATAATCTGGCATATCATCGGCTGATACAAAACTACTTTTATTTTCAATTTTTCTTAAATCATCTACATTATCGCGTGTAGATAAAAAATACATGATACCAATAAACAATGCGATAATAACTATGATTATTAATAATATCTTTAATAGTATTCGTTTACTCTTTTTCTTTTTTGGTGGTTTACCAACAGGTTGATAATACGTATTATAGTGAGGTTCATGATTCTTTTGCTCAATATGTTCATTTGAGCTTGGGTACCTATCGCTTCTTTTCATGCGTTTGCTCCTTCTTTTAAAACTCACTTGGTATACCTTGAGTTTACCAGTACTATCACTAATAGGCTACACTTTTTAGAAAAATCAGTCCAAGGGCTTACACTTACATACATCATCATACTTACTAATTATGTAACGAATAAATTTTTTGCAGGAAAATCAAAACAATCATTTATTTATAAGAATGACAATTTATATTTCAAAATAAAAAGGTCACTCCTATCCATATAATAGAAATGACCTTTTACATATTGAATTTTAGCCATCGACTTATGTTTTAATAAACAAAATCAATATTATTAAAAAGTCTCATGCTATATCCTGTTTTTATTAGCGTTCACTACACTAATTTACAGTAAATATTTAATCTTGTAACTGTTTGACAATTTCTCTATTAAAATCATTTAAATCATCTGGTACTCGGCTAGTTACAATATTATTGTCAACTACAACAGATTCATCAACAACTTGTGCACCAGCATTAGATAAATCTTTACGTATATTTAATACTGCAGTTAATGTACGACCTTTTAAATCATCTGTATCTATTAATATTTGCGGTCCATGACAGATAGCAAATGTTGGCACATCATTTTTAGTGAAATATTTAGCAAATGTACCATAACGTCCTTCAGCATCACCACGTAAATGATCCGGTGAAAATCCACCAGGAATTAATAATGCATCATGATCTTCTGGTTTCGCATCTGCAATACTTACAGCAACGTTTACTTTTTCGCCATGTTTACCAACGACTTCACTATGCGCTGTATCTCCAATCACTATGGTTTCAAAGCCTGCATTTTCTAATGCCTCTTTAGGACTTGAATATTCTATATCTTCAAATTCATTTGCTAGAATAATTGCTACTTTTTTAGTCATTGAAAATCACCTTTCTCTATAACATTGATATCAATACTATAGACAAGTAAATCAGTGATTAAACATATTATGACTTAAAATATTATTCGTAAATCGCGAAATGATTTCTTCGTTATCACAGAAATAGTAGTTATTTAGAAACTAATTTAACCTTTTCTTCTAACTGATCTAACAACCCAATCCATTCATCAATGTCTTCCACACGTACTTCATCAGGATTCACATGATCAATATCCTCAATAAATTTATTTAAACGTGCTTTTATTTGTTCGATTGTTTGTTGTTCATTCATAAAAAAGTTAACTCCTTTAATTTTGATTTTCTTTTTCATTATTATCCTAACAGAAATCACTTAAAAGCGATATAATCTTAGCGACATTTATGACATTCTAATTATTTTGACTTTTAAAAAATACCTTTTCAATTAGGTAAAAGTACGAGATAATTTGTTACGAATAATAATACGAAGAGATATCACAATGGTATCAATCAAATAGAAAGAAGGAAGTTTAAGACGATGAATAGCGTCAAATTAAAGCAACCTGTAAGCATACTGAATGATCCATGGGAAGCATACAATGATGTTAAAGATCACGGTGAATTGACTTTAAGTAACATCGAATTTACAACTACAAATCTATGTAATATGCGTTGTAGTCACTGCGCAGTTGGCTATACACTTCAAACGGTTGATCCTGAACCATTAAATATGGATTTAATTTATCGCAGACTAGATGAAATTCCGCATCTACGAACAATGTCAATTACAGGTGGCGAGCCGATGTTTTCTAAAAAATCTATTAGAAATGTTGTTAAACCACTTTTAAAATATGCTCATAATCGTGGCATTTATACTCAAATGAACTCAAACTTAACACTCCCGCAAGATCGCTATCTAGATATAGCTGAATATATTGATGTCATGCATATTTCTCACAACTGGGGTACAACTGACGAATTTGCAAATGTCGGTTTTGGTGCTATGGAAAAACAACCACCTTTAAAAGCAAAATTGAAACTATATGAGCAAATGATTAATAATGCACGTACATTATCAGAACAAGGTATGTTTGTGTCAGCTGAAACAATGCTTAATCAAAGTACATTACCGCATCTACAAAAAATACATCAGGAAGTCGTACATGATATGAAATGTAGTAGACATGAAATTCATCCAATGTATCCGGCTGATTTTGCTAGTCAATTGAATGTATTATCTTTATCAGAAATGAAAAAAACAATTCATGACATTTTAGATTTTAGAGATGAAAATGTATGGATGTTATTTGGAACTTTACCTGTTTTTCCTTGCTTAAAAGATGATAATGATCAAATGCTTCTAACACGTTTAAGAAACGCTAAAAATGTAACAACTAGAAATGATCCAGATGGCCGCAGTCGTTTAAATGTAAATGTATTTACCGGTAATGTTATCGTTACTGACTTTGGCGATGAAACAGGAACAATTTCAAACATTCAAAAAGATAAATTAACAGATGTATTTGATAAATGGTTATCAACAGACCTTGCTAAATCTTTAAATTGCCATTGTGCTGAATTTAGTTGCTTAGGTCCGAACGTTCTCGTTAAAAACATGTACTATCCGAATATGGATTTTAAAGATAATGAGCGCCATATGCATATGCATAAACAACCTCAAATTTTACAATTTTAAATACCATTATAATTATTATCGAGAAGTAATCTAAATTAATTTAACGTTATCCTTTCAATACAAGTACAGTTTCAAACGGTCAACTTGCAAACCTGATTGATGACAAAAAATAATAAGACAGATTGTAGGATTTAATTTGAAATAATAGTTCAAATTATGTACTGAACCCTATTTAGTTAGATTTTTTTAGTCCAACTTTTTAGGTGCACATCATAATCCTTCACAATCTGTCTTTATTTATTAATCTTTAATATGTTGTACTTTAGCTAAATATTCAATCGTTTGTTTGCTTTCAATGCGACGCGCTTTCCTTCTTTCAACACGTTGTGGCGCTGTGTCGTAAAACCATTTTTCAACATCATCCTCTGGATAAACACCAGGCACATGTTGTGGTTTACCATCGTCATCCAACGCAACGAAAGTTAAGAAACTTAATGCTGCTAAGTCATGTTTGTTGTTAAATACATCATCTATTCTAATTTGTACAACAACTTCCATTGAACTTGTTCCAGCATATGAAACCATTGCTACATACTGTAATATATCACCTGTTTTAATCGGTTTTAAGAAATCTACAGAATCTGTTGAAGCAGTTACCACTTGAGCACCTGCATGTTTCATAGCTGTAATCGCAGCAATTTCATCAATATTAGCCATTAAAGTTCCACCAAACATAGTATGATGATGGTTTGTATCTTGAGGAAAAACTTGTCTGTTTTTATAGCATTTTGATTCAGACATAGATTTCATCGGTCTGTCCTGATTTGTCATCATTTTATCTCCCAATCTTTACTGTGATTAAGTATTACATTGTTAAATGATCGCTTGTTTTGTCATTGCAAAACGTTGTACTATCATTTATTTAGAACGTTGGCGCCCAATTTCCATTTTCAAAAACAAGTTCTTCCGTACCATCTTCCAAAATACCATAAATAGTTAAATCACTGCTGCCAATCATGAAGTCAACATGTACATTTGAATCATTCAATCCACATGCGACCTTTTCTTCTACTGACATTTCTGTGCCACCTTCAACATTAAAGGCATACGCTGAACCAATCGCTAAGTGACATGATGCATTTTCATCAAACAATGTATTATAGAAAATTGTATTGCGGTTTGAAATTGGTGAATCATCAGGTACTAATGCTACCTCACCTAATCTTCTTGAACCTTCGTCAGTATTAATTAAATCATTAAGTACCGCTTCACCTTGTTCAGCTGAGAAATCAGTAATTACACCATCTTTAAAGTTCAATTTAAAACCGTCTATAATAGTACCGTTATAACTTAGTGGCAATTTATTTGTAACGTAGCCATCTACTCTATTTCTATCTGGTGCTGTAAAGACTTCTTCTGTAGGAATATTAGCAATAAATGCTTGTTCATTGCCATTTACATAACTTGTTGCATCTTCCCAAATATGATTTTTAACAAGACCTACAGTCAAATCTGTACCTTCAGATATATAATGTAGCGCTTGATAATTTTTCTGTTGTAATTTTTTAGAATACACACTTAAATTCGCAATATGTTGACGCCAATTTTCAACTGGATCATTGCCATCAATTCGTACTATCTCAAAAACTTCATCAATAAACTTCGTATATGCTTCTTCAACAGGTAACTCAGGATAAACACGCTGAGCCCAAGCTCTTGATGGGAAGGCAGCAACTACCCATGGGAATTGATTCTTTTGAACACGCTCCATATATCCTTTAAATGCACGTGAATTTTGTTGCTGGAATGCTTGTAATTTTTTACTGTCAATACCATTCATTAAATCTGGGTCTTCACTAATTAATGCTAAATTAGCAGCACCACGTTTTACATAATCCATTCGTGCTTCAACGTCATAAGATTTAATAGCATTATTTGCAAAAAACTCTACTTGCTCATATTCAAATTTTAAACGATTTAATGTTGGATCATTAAATGCTACACGTACATCGGAAGCACCACATTTATATGCTTCTTCAACAATTAAATGTGTTAATTCTAATGTTTCAACTGAAGCTCTTATAAAAACAGGTTGCTTTGGTTGAACATTCATACCTACTTTTACTAATAATTCAGCATATTGTTGTAACTTTTGTTTGTAATCTTTCAATTTACTCACTCCTAGTCATGTCGCAATTGCCCTAATGCATCAGCGATAGCTGTCACTTCACTCGGTGATAATCTATCCCTTGATTGAACAAAATCATATATTTCAGTTAGTTCTTCTTCGTTGGCATTTTTATATTTATCAGGATCTAACAACCCTTGATTAACAATATTTAATTTCTCTCTAATAGCTAATACTTTTTCTTCATTTGTCATAGCCTTATTGCTCACCTCTAATTATAGTTATGTTATCAAAGTATCACAATTTAATAAACTTTAATAGAAATTTATTTAATCTACTTCCTTATTGTTTAAAGTCGCTTTAAAATGGGGATATAACTACATAGTTTGGAGGAATTATAATGGTAGATGTAGCATTTGTCTGTCTTGGCAACATATGTCGTTCTCCAATGGCAGAAGCAATCATGCGACAAAGACTTAAAGACAGAAATATTAATGAAATTAAAGTATACTCAAGAGGTACGGGGCATTGGAACTTAGGTGAACCACCTCATAAAGGTACACAAAAGATTCTAAACAAACACAATATTCCTTTCGATGGCATGATTAGTGAATTATTTGAATCAACAGATGATTTTGATTACATTATCGCAATGGATCAAAGCAATGTTGACAATATTAAATCTATCAATCCTAATCTTAAGGGACAATTGTTCAAACTGTTAGAATTTAGTAATATGGAAGAGAGTGATGTACCAGATCCATACTACACTAATAATTTTGAAGGTGTATACGACATGGTATTATCATCTTGTGATAATTTAATAGATTACATCGTAAAAGATGCAAATTTGAAAGAGGGGTAGTTTTTAATGGAAAATAAATTTGTTCCTGGTATTCTAATTGGTGCCGTAATTGGTGGTGCAATCACTTTAGCTGATAAATCTACGCGTCAAGCTTTAGTTCAATCAGTTAAAGACGCTAAAAATGGCAACCGCACTCGCAAGCCTTCTAAAGTCAGCAAAATTAAAGACGAAGTATTATATTGGAAAGATGTTGTTGAAGAAATTCGTCGCAATAATCCTGAGTTAGAACGTTCTTTAAAAGATGCAAAAGAAACTTTTGTTAATAGAAAAAATCAACGCTAAAATCAATTTAATAACTATTTAAAGGTAATACTATACAATGTATTATGTCCCTTTCGTAAGTACCTACTTAACAGTAATACTTTCATCGGCTTTATTACATTGCATGGGTATTGCCTTTGTTTTATTTTACAGTTGGAAAATGCTCTGAAAAATTTAAAGCAATTAATTTTTATATTATTATCATGTTTGAACCATATTATTGTTTAATTTTTTTATAATTGGATAAATACTAGTAGCTACTTTTACAACAATACATAGAGAAAGGTTATGGAGTGCGTATGTCGAAAAAAGATCACTCTTCTTCAAAGTACTTGAATTCAATCAAAAGACAAGAAGAAGAAACTAATACTAACAAGAGTAAGAGAAAAAATTCAAAAATTGATGTTGATCGTACATATATCGAACCTCAACAATTTCAATCTAAAAAACCGAAGAAAGATAATCAAGTCTTTTTCTTATCAAGGCTAAATAAACCAGCTAAATATAAGAAAGACTCTAATTTCTTATCATATCTCATCTACCGCATTGGAAAAGATGATGCATCTGGACTGGCAGCACAAATGACTTATCATTTCGTTCTCGCTATGTTTCCGATGTTAATTTTTCTTTTAACATTATTACCATTCTTTAATATTAGCCAAAGTCAAATTACAAATATGTTAAGTAATGCACCTGCAGACACGTCAACTTTAATTAAAAGTGTTATTGGAGATATAACCCAAAACTCTAGTGGTAGCCTATTATCTATTGGTTTGATTTTAGCAATTTGGTCAGCATCAAATGGTATGACTGCAATTATGAATTCATTTAATGTCGCTTATGACGTTGAAGATAGCCGTAATGGTATTATTCTAAAGCTTTTAAGTGTTGTATTCACTATTGTTATGGGCGTTGTATTTGTTGTTGCCCTTGCTTTACCAACACTTGGTTCAGTCATTAGTCATTTTTTATTCGGCCCATTAGGTTTCGATGAACAAGTAAAATGGGTATTCAATTTAATTCGAATTGTATTACCTATTATCATTATTTTCATCGTATTTATTGTTCTTTATGCTGTTGCCCCGAATGTTAAGACTAAAATCAGATCTGTTTTACCAGGCGCTGTATTTACTTCAATTATTTGGTTAGCAGGATCATTTGGATTTGGATGGTATATTTCAAACTTTGCTAACTATTCTAAAACATATGGTAGTATTGCTGGTATTATTATTTTATTAGTATGGTTATATATCACTAGCTTTATTATTATCGTAGGTGCAGAAATCAATGCAATCATTCATCAGCGTAATGTTATTAAAGGTAAAACACCTGAAGAAGCCGCTTTAGAGCATGATGATAATAATAAAAATCACTATAATGAAAATACAAGATATGAATATGATGAAGAGACTAACACTCCAAATCAAAAAACATATCATGTCGATGAACATCCTGAAGATACCTATCCAGAAGATAACAAAAATTTAAAAGATAAAATTGTAGATAAATTAAACAAAGACTAAGCAACACCAAATAAAAACAGAGGTTTTCGCGATAAATAACGAAAACCTCTGTTTTTTAATTTTATGTGCCGTTCGAAGCAATTAGCAATAATCACATAGCTTAATTTAATATGAGCTACTGAATTAAATTATGTTGGAATGCATAAATAACGGCTTGTGTTCTATCTTGTACTTCTAACTTACTTAAAATATTACTTACATGTGTCTTAACTGTTTTAATTGTAATATGAGATGCACTTGCAATTTCTTGATTTGAATAACCTTTGGCAATTAATAATAATATTTCCATTTCACGTTCCGTTAACATTTCATATAACTCAGCACGTTTTTTCATACGGTTACGCATTTTTACTAATACTTCAGGTTCAAATACAGATTCACCTTTAGATGTTTTACGAACTGCATCAGCAATATCTTTTGCACTCGTTGTTTTTAAAATATAGCTATCAACACCTGCATCTAAGGCACGATATACCTCTTTATCTTCAATAAAACTTGTTAGCATTAATACTTTAATTTGTGGTAAATCTTTTTTAATTTGAGTAGTCGCTTCTACACCATCCATATCATCCATAAGCAAATCCATTAAAATCAAATCAGGTTTTAGCTCATGGGCTTTAGCGATTGCTTCTTTACCTGAAGCCCCCTCACCTACTACTTCAATATCACTTTGCGTTGATAGATAACTTGAAATTCCTATACGTACCATTTCATGATCATCCACAAACAATACTTTAATCGTCATACGAATCCTCCTTATTTAGAGGTGCTTTCACCTCAATACGTGTACCTGAATCTGGTAGTGATACAATAAGGAACGTTGCACCAATTTCCAAAGCTCTTTCACGCATATTTTTAAGTCCATAACTTTGTTCTAATTTTTCATCTACATTAAAACCTTTACCATTATCTTGTATCCTTAACAATAAATAATCATCTTTATTAAATAATTCTACAGTTACTTTCGTACCATTTGAATGTCTCAATGTATTAGATATTGCTTCTTGCGTAATTCTAAATAAATGATCCTCAATACCTTTTGGCACTTTAAAATCTTGTATTTCATGCACAACTTTCATTGGCACTTTCTTTTGTAAATCAATAACTAAATCTTTAATACCTTCGCCTAACGACTTGTCTTTCAAGCCGAGTGGTCTTAAGTGTAGCAGCAGAGCACGCATTTCTAACTGAGAATCTTGAACCATTTTCTCTAAAATAGGTATTTGTTGATCTAAAGGTGGTTCTAATTTTGTTTCTTTAATTGCAGATAACATCATACTTGCCGCAAAAAGTTGTTGACTAACAGAGTCGTGTAGTTCTCTAGCTAAACGTTGTCTTTCATCTTCGATAATCTTTTTAACTTTAACATCATTAATATTGTAATTTTCATTTGTTAAATTTTGCGTTTTGAGTCTTAACTTATGCAATTCTTGATTTAAAGGTACTAACGTATGATATAAATCCAATGTTTCACTATATATTTCTATATTTTGATCGTTGATACCTACTGTTTCGCCTTCCATAGAACGCTCAATTTGCGTCTTAATCCAATCATTTTGTTGATTAATTTTGTAGGCAAGCACCGATCCAACGATGATACACAATAAAATGATAATGAGATTTAAAAATAAAAAGACTGGAATCCCAAATATTTGTGTATAAAACATGCCTTGAAAATAAATAATATTAACGAAAACTTTATCTATAAAAAGAAATGCCGCTAGCATGCTGTATACTAAGATGAGCATCGAACCAATTGTTCTAATATAATGGTTCATCGATAAATCACCTCAACGTCTCCAATAAACGTTGATACGTAGATATTAACTGTATAATTATCTGGTTTAACCATTTCTTCGATATGAATATTATCGTTTTCAACTTTATATGACTTTTCATTTACATAAGTACTGCCATAAAAAGCCGCGACATGTAAGTTTATATTATAATTAATTGGTAATATAACTTGTACTTTTCCCAAAATATGTCTAACAACTATAGTATTATTTTCTTTAATATTAGCTGCTTTAGTTAAATCAATATGCAAATCTCCAATACCATGTTGTATTTGCACATCTTCCCATTTATAAACATATACCGGTGTACGTTGTTCCCCAAACCATTTTTGTTTGATAAACGAAGGTGACGTTACGACTTCATCAGTTGCAATCACTTTTTTAGGTTTAAATTTGTGTATCAAGTAACGCACAATAAGTAATAATAAAAATACGAACAAGATAATAATCGTATATTTATTAGATAGTAGCGTGAAGGCAATTAATAATGCTCCTATCCAAAAAGCCAAAAGCCCTCTTATTTTATGAAAATAAAGATAACCTACATACACTAATACACATCCCAATAATAGAACGAGTAAAAATCCAATTTTTTCAAAAAATATGTAATAAAAATTGGCAATAATCATTAATGCAGTAAAAATGATTAACATTTGCGTTGATATATATTTGTGTGTCATGTTTCGCCGCCTTTCTATGCCACAGCGTTCATATAATTTATTAGATACGATGTTTTTTCAGTTGTTAATTTTTCAGTTGTAGCTTGTTGAATCTGTATTTCAATTTGTGCATAATATGCTTCGACTTTATTTAATTCAGCTTTAATATTCTCAATTTCTTGATCATTTATCTCTCTAGCACATTGAATGTGAAATGTTTCTGTGATATCAACATATTTATTTTCTAATGTTAGCATTAGACTGTCAATCATCTTGCTGAGCTGTTCTTTTTTAGCTTTTAAATAATGCATATAATCATCTAAGTTTTTTATTTTCTTGTCTAGAATTAAAAGATACTGTTTAATATTATTTCTAACGGTTTCTCTTAAAAATTGTTCAATATAACGGTCAACATAGTTCATCATTATCACCTTTTATAATAAGTATTTAAATATCTAATGCGCTATGTTTCTTCTTAGATGTCAATGATATAAGTGCTAATTAAACTAGTTAATTGCAAAATATCTTTTATTAATGACTCATTAATTGTGTTCTTCATTATTATAAAACAGTTCCGAAACCAATATGAATAGGCTCCGGAACTAAATGATGTTCATACTTTAGTCTTAGTATTTGATTTTTCTATTATTCTTCAATCTTAGTTGTTAAAATTGGACCATCTTTTGTCACAATAACAGTGTGTTCAATTTGGGCAACAAAACTTTTATCACTTGTTTCAAAAGCCCATTCGTTTTTACCTTCTGTTACGAATGATGCATTTGATGAAATAAACGGTTCAATAGCTAAAACCATACCTTCAGTCAATAATGTTTTATCTTTTGGATCAAAATAATTAAGTACATGCGCTGGTGCTTCATGCAATGATAAACCAACACCATGGCCTGTTAGATTTTTAATAACTTTCAAATCATTTTGTCTAGCAGTATTATGCACTGCTTTACCGATATTGCTTAATTTCGTACCTGGTTTAACTTTTGCAATTGCATTCTCAAACGCCATCGTTGCAACATCACATACTTTTTGCTTCATCGGATTATCTGATTCACCAACTACAAATGATATACCTGTATCAGCGTAATAGCCGTTTTTCAATGCCGAAACATCAATATTGACTAAGTCACCTTCACGAATAACACGTTTACTAGGAATACCATGTGCTACTTCTTCATTCACACTTATACAAGTTTGACCTGGAAAGTTTTCATCGTGAATTGGCGCTGAAATTGCACCGTATTCTTCAAATAAATCTTTTGCAATATTATCAAGTTCTTTAGTTGTAATGCCTGGCTTTGTAGCAGCTTGCATTGTGTTGCGCACTTTAGCGCATATGTATCCAATTTCTTTTAACGCTTGTAATTCTTCTTCTGTTTTTACAATCATTTTATCCCGTTCCTTTTTTATATTATTATAACTTATTATAGCAAAAATTCTTTGATATACTAAAGATGTTACTTATCGTATTTTGGAAAGTGAGTAAGACAGAAATGTTAAAGAACCGCTAATGATTTATTATGTAGTGGTTCTTGCACATTAGCCACAGCTAATGTGTACTTAAAAATAGGAATACATGAGTAAAACTCATGCATAAGAAATACTAATTTCTAAAGAAAAAGTATTTCTTTATGTTGGGGCCCCACCCCAACTTGCATTGTCTGTAGAAATTGTGTTCCAATTTCTCTATGTTGGGGCCCCGGAATTGAAAATGCTTATTAAAAGCGCATTTTCATTTAGTCAACTACTGTCAACATAACATTATAGAGCCTAGGGCTTTGATTGATGTATCTGAAAAACAATCTATATAAATAAATTATGGTCATGTTTATTATTTTACATACATTATCTTTTCCAATGTACGATATTTTATATTATAAAGCGCTCGCTTAGATTTTACGATGATTAGAGGTTAAAAAATGAATGAACAATGGTACAAACATTTAATTGGTGCCAGAACTATTAAAACTGGTATCGCCATTTTTTTAACAGCTGTTTTTTGCATGGCTTTAGATCTAACACCCATCTACGCTATTTTAACTGCTGTTGTCACAATTGAACCTACCGCCAAGGCATCACTGATCAAAGGGTATCGTCGCCTACCAGCAACTGTTATTGGTTCTGGATTTGCGGTGTTATTTACATTTCTTTTTGGTGATCAATCACCATTTACATATGCATTAAGTGCTACCTTTACAATTTTATTTTGTACAAAGCTTAAATTACAAGTGGGTACAAATGTTGCGGTACTTACTTGTTTAGCAATGATTCCAGGTATACATGATGCTTATATGTTTAACTTTTTATCTCGTACTTTAACAGCAATCATTGGTCTTGTTACTTCAGGACTAATCAACTTCCTAGTTTTTCCACCAAAGTATTATGGTCAAGTTGAAGAAAAAATAAGTCGTACTGAAGCATCAATGTATAAATTATTTTACAATCGCTGCCAAGAACTTATTTTATCAAATCTACAATCAGTTAAAAGTGAAAAAACATATAAAAATATTTTCAATTTAAATAATCAAGTTGAAACTTTAATCGGATACCAACGTGATGAATTAAGTTATCATAAGAAAAAGGAATGTGATTGGAAATTACTCAATCAATTAATCAAACGTGCATATACTAATCGCTTATTTATTACGCATCTTTCAAATATCATTTACTTGCCTAAAAACACTCATCTTTATTTTTCAACCGATGAAAAAATGGCATTGTTAAAAATTAGCAGTAGTATAAATAATATTTTTTATGATGGTTCATTTAAGAGAGAACATGAATCTATAGACACTTTACGTGCGACAGTTAAGGCACTAGATATTAGCGGTGAAAATCAAATAAAAAGTCATATCTTATATGAAGTATTAATGATTTATCACCTTCTTGATAGTAGATATGCATAGTTTAAATGTCTTAAGCTTATGCACTTCATTAAATAAATACTCTTGCTAAGTGTTCAGCGAATATATAAGTTACTTCTTAAAAATGTAAGTTGCTAAATGGAGCTTGGGACATAAAACAATGTCCAAGTATCTAAAATATTATATTGGCAGTAGTTGACTAAATGAAAATGCGATTGCAACAAGCTTTTTTCAATTCTGGGGCCCCAACATAAAGAAATACTTTTTCTTTAGAAATTAGTATTTCTTATGCATGAGTTTTACTCATGTATTCCTATTTTTAAGTACACATTAGCTGTGGCTAATGTGTAAGAACCACTACATAATAAATCATTAGTGGTTCTTTATCATTTCTGTCCCACTCCCATCCGCTAAAATTATTTTAGTAAAACTCATTGTCAAATTCCTTTCATCATTTATTTTTTGTTCATGTTGCTTAATCACCTTACTATTAATAAATCTAGGATAACTAATCATTATATAATTATTAATTACTAGAATACAAAAAAACACATATCAATTTGGATTTATGATTCCCAAAAGATATGTGTACGTTTATACGAATAAGATTAATTACTAAACTTCATCGTTTATCAATTTTAAATCCATTGATGCGATACTCCGAGTTAGCGAAATTACTTCTGTTTGTTTGCTCTATCGATAAGTACTTGTTTCGCTTGAATTTCTGCTTCATTATCAATTTCTTTAGGCTCAAAAGGAATGCCTTTACGTTCGCATGCTTTTTCTAATAAATAGTCAGTAATTTCATAGTTTTTAGGTAAGATTGGTCCATGTAAATATGTTCCTAATAAATTTTTATAATGAATGCCTTCTTTTTTATCTTCATCATTATTACCATAACCAAAAGTAACATGACCAAGTGTACCGAAGTTATGATATGTTCTACCACCGTGATTTTCAAAACCTACAATAGTTCCAAATGTATCACTTTCAATGACAATATCGCCTGTTAGTCTATTTGTCTTTGACTCAGTATAGAAATCTAAAATACCTAACCCTTCTAACTCTGTTCCATCAGGTGTAATATATTTTGTTCCTAAAAATTGATAGCCACCACAAACTGTTAATCCTGGCATACCATCTTCAATTGCGTCTTTAAGCGGCGTCTTAATTTTACTTAATTCTTTTGTAGCAAGCGCTTGTTCTCTATCACTTCCACCACCAATGAAGAAAATATCACAATCATCAAATGTAATACCTTCTGTTTCATTGATTTCAATGACATTAACTTTAATATTACGTTTTTTGGCGCGTTGTCTTAAAGCAATAATATTTCCAATATCACTATATAAATTCAATTTATCTGACATAAAATGATAAATAGTCAATTCATGCATATTATGATTGACCTCCTTCAAATGAACGATTTAATTGTTCAAGCATAGGTGCTAATGACGTATAGTTTGGAATAGCAACTGTAAACCCTTGATAATCCATTGTCCTTGCTGTTGCTTTATAAATATCACGTTCAACAATGATCGGCACTTCAACTTCAGCTAACTTCAATCGTAACTGTAATTCTTCTGCTCTTGTTCCAGTTACAATAATTGCTTCTATATGTTGTTTTGATAATTTTTCAAAATCTGCATCATATATCCATGAAGTATCACGTCCATCGGCAGCATTGTCGTTTAAAGATATAACATATACTTTTTCGCCTTCTAATTGCTCACCTACAGATAAACTTGCATTCATACCTGCAGGGTTTTTAGCTAAGTTTATCATCGCTTCTTTTTTACCTTTTTTAAAATACTGCATGCGACCGTTGTCTGATGTATACGTTTCAAATCCATTCTTAATTGCTTGTTCATTAAGTCCTAACTCTCTTAATACAGTATATGCAGCTAATGCATTATACGCATTAAAGTCGCCAGCAATTTTCATATCATATTTTTCATCATTAATATTTAAATGTAAAAATGGCGCAACTTCAAAATTTGAAATCTCATATTTGGCTTGTTCTCTTTTGAAACCACACTGACAGTGATAATGCCCAATTTGATTGTAATGAATATAATCATATTGCAATAAACGACCACAGTTTGGACAATAGCGACTTTCATTCATCGTACTTTGTTCAAATTCATGTGCATGTGCTTTCATACCATAATACACAATTGCATCACTTGCAATTTTTAAACGGCTTACGAAAGGATCATCGGCATTTAGTAATAATTTGATGCCTTTATTACTAATTGTCGTTGCAATATTATTAACCATAATATCAATTTCGCCGAATCGATCCATTTGATCTCTAAAGAAATTTGTAAATACCATCATAGAAGGTGTGACTTCTTTTAAAACACGTGGAATCGAACCTTCATCAATTTCGATAACCGCGATTTTAGTCTTCGGCGTTGACTGCATGATAAATGCCGAAGTAATACCAGCTGCCATATTAGCACCTTCATTATTGTGTATGATTTCAATATTATTTGCTTTTAAAGTATGCCCAATTAAGTTTGAAGTTGTTGTTTTGCCGTTTGTTCCGCTAATAAATACAATATCATCAACTTGTTCAGCTAATTTTCTTAATATATTTGTATCCACTCTTCTAGCGATTTGTCCTGGTAAATCAGTACCCTTTTTACCTACCGCTCTACTTGCTTTACGCGCCAACTTCGCTAGATGGATTGCCGTCCACTGTCTCATGTGTTTCCTCCTCTAATTTCCACTCGCATCATTATAACATGATAAGGCAACTTCAAAAAAGTTTCTCAATCATAAATCGGTCTATTAATTCTAATTTGTAATCATTCTCATTTAGTTAATTAAAAATGATATTTATTCTCAATTAAATATCGCTAAATGATACATTTTCTCAATTAGAACGTTAATTTTAGGCATTAAATTATAATTATTATTATTTACAATTGAGAATGCGTTTGTTATAATAAGTGTAATTCATAATAATTTTAATTTACAAATAAGAGGTGTCTAACAATGTTAAGTAAAGATTTATTAGAAGCTTTAAATGATCAAATGAACCATGAATATTTTGCAGCACACGCGTATATGGCAATGGCAGCATATTGTGATAAGGAATCATACGAAGGCTTTGCAAACTTTTTCATTCAACAAGCTAAAGAAGAACGTTTCCATGGTCATAAAATTTATAATTATATTAATGACCGAGGGGCACATGCAGAATTCAGAGCTATCCCTGCACCAAAAATTGATTTTTCAAGTATTTTAGAAACTTTCAAAGATAGCTTATCTCAAGAACAAGAAGTAACTAGACGTTTTTACAACTTATCTGAAATTGCTCGTCAAGATAAAGACTACGCAACTATTTCATTTTTAAACTGGTTCTTAGATGAGCAAGTAGAAGAAGAAGCAATGTTTGAAACACACATCAATTATTTAACTCGTATTGGTGACGATAGCAATGCATTATACCTTTATGAAAAAGAATTAGGCGCACGTACTTTTGACGAAGAATAATTAACAAACTATATTAACAGACAGATAAATATCATACGACATGATAGACATTTGGGTTTCTATTAAACACCCAATGTCTATATTATTTTGTATTGCGGAGATCTTTAGATTTATTTTCTAAATCATTGATCTGCGTTTTTTTATTTGTCAAAATCAAAAAAGTCGCACAGATAAAAAGTGGTTAAACCTTTATATCTATCCGACTAATCATATAAACTTTTTTATTTCTGTACTATTTATTATTAAGGGCCTTCAATTTTAAATCTTCTCTTGTAATTTAATTTCTTATTTCTTGTATATACCTTATTAACTGATTTATCTCTAATGGTTTAGTTTGTATGCGATTGTTAATCAATGTGTAGTAAGGATTGTGATTATCGTAATGACACCAATTAGAATAATCTAAATTTTTAGGTACACCATATCTCGCGAAAGTTGACCATGCATATTGCATTTTATGAGAAATCTCTTTGTCAATTTCGTCATAATCTTCTTCAGGTGTTAAATTTCCAAATATATATTTTATCTCGGAAGTATGTATAGCCAACTCGTTGTTCATTTTACTCTTAGGTGAAACTCTTGCAAAGTGGTAATAATATATATGTTTGCACAACTTCTCAAAACGTTTTATTGTTGCTAAACAAGGTTCAAACCAAATAACAGTGGTAAAAAATTTATCTAATGCTTCATAATTTGAATAATTATGCTGTTTAAAATATGACAAAATGCGTTCTTTCTTGCTATTAGCCAAAGTATCTACCATATTCAATAATACTTCTTCAGAATATGTTTTATTTGGTTTTATAAAATATCTAGCTTCGTTTTCAACACACCCAATTAATATCGGTATATCTTTCGATAATACAGGGAAATGTGATTTCGAAATAATCTTTCCATCTGGGATCTGATTCCATATTAAATTTGCAGGTGTATGAACTTGTCCTCTAGGTGGTCGTACACCAGAATACTTAGTCGAAATATCTAATATCCTTTCAGTTGACACACTTTGAAGTTCTTCGAGGTTATGACTACCTAGCTCTTCAAACATTTTACTTGTTTGTTTAGCTACTTTTTCGTACGTAGGTTCTTCTGAAAACACATACTTTTCAAATCCAGCACTTTGAATGATTGCTTTATGAAATAAACCTTTTGCATTTTTCGCTGAAAATAAATACCTTACTGCTTGTGCTCCGGCTGATTCTCCAAATATTGTTACATTGTCAGGATTACCTCCGAATTTCCGTATATTGTTAGCAACCCATCTTAATGCAGCGATTTGATCTAATACACCAAAATTACAGCCGATATTTGGGTCTGCAATATAACCGAATGCACCTAACCTATTATTAAACGTTACAACTGTTACTCCATTTTGTACTAATTTTTCTCCATCAAAGGCATCTTCTTACCCTGCACCACCAAGATTACCGCCACCATGTATCCATACCATAACGGGTTGTTCAGCAGTTACATCAATAGTTGTAGACCACACATTTAAGTATAAGCAATCTTCACTTTGCTTTTCAGTACGTAAATTAAAACTAGCACCACCTCTTTGTGGACACACTGGACCAAATTCATTTGCTAGATAAACACCTTTCCATTTTCGTGGCGCTCTCGGCGCCTTCCATCTAAATTACTTACAGGTGGTTCAGCATATGGAATTCCTAAAAAATAATACGTATTATTTCGATGAAAACCTTGAATCAATCCACTTTCAATTTTAAGCACCAAAAATCAGCTCTTTCTAAAAACTATATATTTTTAAAGCAAAATCATTATGATATATCTCAATTTTAATGTAAAGTTATAAACATGAAACTTATCTTTAAGGAGCTGTAATATACAAAATGAACAATGCATTTGTCGCTCTTGATTTTGAAACAGCAAATGGTAAACGTACTAGTATTTGTTCTGTCGGTATGGTTAAAGTCATTGATAGTCAAATAACAGAAACGTTTCATACACTTGTGAACCCACAAGATTACTTTTCACAACAAAATATCAAAGTCCATGGCATTCAACCTGAAGATGTTGAGAGTGCACCTACATTCGACTTTGTATTTCCATATATGATGCAATTCATTGCAGATTTACCAGTTGTCGCACATAATGCTGCTTTTGATATGAACGTTTTACATCAAAGTATACAAAATATTGGTTTACCGACGCCAAATTTAACTTACTTTTGTAGCTATCAACTCGCTAAAAGAACAGTCGATTCTTATCGATACGGTTTGAAACATATGATGGAATTTTATCAATTAGATTTTCATGGTCATCACGATGCATTAAATGATGCAAAAGCGTGTGCTATGATTACCTTTAGATTATTGAAAAACTATGAGAATTTAACACATGTAACAAATATATATGGTAAAAATTTACAAGATAAAGGCTAGTATTATATAAAATGCCCTGTAAAATTGACACGTTCTACGTGACAACTTTATAGGGCGTTTGTTTATATAAAGTCATATATAGTCATATTTTTGTATGTTGATTGTTCAAGATTCCCTACTGTTACACCTATTAGACGTATTGGTACATCTGGATCTTTTAAATCATTATAAAGTAAATATGCAATATTATAAATATCATTTTCTGAACTTACGGAGTCTCTCAAACTCATTTGCTTAGACAACGTTTCAAATTGATAGGTTTTTATTTTTACTGTCACTGTCTTGGCTGATTTCTGTAATTTATTAAGACGTTCAGCAGTTTTTCCTGACAACTCCCAAACTTTTCTCAAAATTTCTTCATCATCATTAACATCAGTGGCAAAAGTTCGTTCAGTACCTACTGACTTCCTCACTCTTGTTGATTTTACTTCACTATGATCAATTCCACGCGCTTTATTATATAAACCACGTCCTCGTTTTCCAAACAAATGAATCAATTCAAATTCACTTTTATTATATAAATCTTTTCCAGTAAAAATGCCATGATCATGCATTACTTTTTTAGATGCCTTACCAACTCCCGGAAAGTCTCCGATATCTAATGCCATTAATATATCATGAACATTTCGATAGTCGATTACAGTCATGCCATCAGGTTTATTCATTCCACTCGCTAATTTTGCTAAAAATTTATTATAAGATACTCCTGCAGAAGCAGTTAATTGTGTTTGTTCCAAAATATCTTTTCTAATATACTGTGCAATTTTAGATGCAGGTAAATCTGGCCGTACAAGTTCTGTAATATCGAGGTATGCTTCATCAAGGGACATCGGCTCAACTTTATCTGTATAACTTCGAAATATAGACATAATTTGTGCTGATGTTTCTCGGTAAGCACCAAAATTACTTGTGACAAAATATCCATTCGGACACAATTTATGTGCTTGCGACATTGGCATTGCTGAATGGACACCATATTTACGCGCTTCATATGATGCTGTTGAAACAACGCCTCGATTACTTGCTTTTCCACCAACTATGACAGGTTTACCTTTTAATTTGGGATTATCTCTCATTTCAACTTGTGCAAAAAAATAATCCATATCTATATGAATAATGCGTCTTTCAGTCAAGTGCTCATCTCCGCTTCATACATACCTGTGAAACTAAAAAGATCTCAATATAATTATACGCTGTATGCAACATTTTTACATGTATCGTGCACATAGCGATAACTACATTGAGATGACTACATTTTTTGAAATCCAACGAAAATTCAACGTTATGATGTTGATAGTTTTATAACAAATATTGGGAATTTAACTGCTTTATATTATAAATGTCATTAGACTAAATACTATTACTGTATTGGTTTTTGGTGATATAAGTAAATGCTATCTTTATCTTGTTGCACATATTTAAAATTACTAGTTATCGTAAGTGCGACAAGCAGAATATCTATTAGGCAATATGCTGTATGAATACTAAACATAAAGATAAGTGAAGAATAACCAAATGATTTAATTAAAATGAGCAACACACCGCTTAGGACAAGCAATGGTGATAACATTATAATTGAAAATTGCCATTTGTTAAAACATGCGTCTGCTGTTTGAAATAACATTCTATCTTTTTGGATATTAAACATTGGCTTACTATCTTTTTTAAATACAAGAAATAATACTCTATGGATGAGTTCATGTAAAATTAATAACACGATAAAACCAGCAAAGCCATATATAATATTGATAATTATATTTTGATCGACAACCGCTGTCACACCTAAAGCCCATTTATACGTAAATAAAATTACAAATAATGCAATGACAAGTTGTAAGACGACAAATCTTCGCATTCGAAAATTATTAGTTGATAAATCGATTTTATGCATTGCCAACCCTCCCAATAATGACGTTCGTATCTCTTCTTAATGTAAGTATACAATGTCATATTTAATTTAAAAAGTTCATATCAAGAAAGTAAATTGGCTGTAATAAAATCTTAATAAAAGACATTTTGTCATTACAAATCATGCTACAAAATTTCTCAAATCTGTCTATTTCAAATTGAACAACGCAACTGTTTCAACATGTGTTGTTTGTGGAAACATATCTACTGGTGTTACCTCTTCTAATTGATACTTTTCAGCTAATAATAAAGCATCACGTTGTTGTGTCGCTGGGTTACACGAAATATATATAATTCGTTTTGGTTCTAATGTGAGCAATGTCTGAATAAATGTTTCATCACAGCCCTTTCTTGGCGGATCAACCATAACAACATCTGGTTTAATTCCTTCTGCCTTCCATTTTAAAATAACATCTTCAGCTTTCCCACAGACAAAAGTTGTATTATTGCATTGGTTTATAGTCGCATTTTGTTGTGCATCTTTAATCGCAGAAGGAACAACTTCAACACCGTAAACATGTTTGGCATGTGGTGCCATGTATAAGCCGATTGTACCAATACCGCAATAAGTATCTAATACGACTTCATTCCCAGTTAATTGTGCATAATCAATCGCTTTATTATATAATTTCTCAGTTTGTTCTGAATTGATTTGATAAAAAGATTGATCACTAATTTTAAAAGTACTTTCAGATAATTGATCAATAATTGTATCTTTACCATATAATGTTAAAGATTGACGCCCCATAATAACATTTGAATGGCTATCATTTATATTTTGTTTAATGCTCGTAACGTTAGGAAATGCTTGTAACATTCTCTGAACAACAGCATCCTTTTGTGGCCATTTTTTACCATTAGTAACAAAAATAATCATCATATCATCCGTATGATATCCTGTTCTAACAACTAGATGTCTTATTAATCCTTTTTTCAATTGTTCTTGGTAAATACTAATATTTAAGTCATTTAAAATAGTTTTAACCACATTCATAACTTCTTGGTGTTGTGTATCTTGAATTAGACAACTTTCCATATCAATAATGTCATGGCTTCTTTGACGATAAAAGCCCATGATAACTTGTTCTTGTTGGTTTTTACCAACAGGAATCTGTGATTTATTTCTATATCTCCATGGATTATCCATACCAATCGTATCGTTAATTGTCACATTTTCAAAATGCGCTTTACGCTGAAACAAATTTATTACTTGTTCTTTTTTCATTGCGAGTTGTGCTTCATACGATAAATGTTGAAGTTGACAACCACCACAACGTTCATAATATATACATGGTGGTTCCACTCGATGCTCACTTTCTGTATTAACAGTCAGCAATTTACCAATCGCGAAGTTCTTTTTAACTTTAATTACTTTATACTCGATTTGTTCATTGATTAGCGCTTGTGGGATGAAAATAGGAAATCGATCTATTTTTACGACACCATGTCCTTCATGCGTTAAATCAACTACCGTCCCTGTTTTAATGTCATTTTTAGCTATCGCTTGCAAAATTTTACCTCCAAAATGAACAGGTTAGGAATATATTTATGTGCTTCCTAACCTGTTATCATTTAATTAAATACTTCGATTTATTCTTAAATTAACTTTTCATCAACGTGATCATTATTTATCAATTCTTCATTAACAATATCATTTGGTGCAAAAACATCAATATGACGTTCTAAATTCAAGAAATTAGCTGGTAATTTTCCACCATACTCACCATCTACATTTAACTGTAAATCTGTAAATGAAGAAATATTAATTGCTTTGGCCTTTTCGTATATAACTTTTGGATGTTTTGTATGTTCACCTCGTGAAGCTAATGTCATAATATGTCCTAGTTCTGCAAGATTTGATTTTTCAACAATAATTAAAGTAAAGTACCCATCATCCAATTTCGCATCTGGCACTAATTTTTCAAAACCTGCCATTGAATTTGTCAGACCTAAAAAGAATAATAAAGCTTCTCCTTGGAAAACATTGCCATCATATTCAATTCTTAAATCAACAGCTTTCATTTGAGGTAACATTTCGAAACCTTTAATGTAATATGCAAAAGGACCAACGATTGATTTCAACTTACTTGGGGTTTCGTATGAGACTTGAGTCAATTGTCCACCAGCAGCTAAATTGATGAAGTAACGATTATTCATTTTACCTATATCTACTTTAGTAGAATGACCTTCAATGATGACGTCTAAAGCACCCATAATGTCGTTAGGTATATGTAAAGCACGTCCAAAATCATTTACTGTTCCCATAGGAATAACACCTAATTTAGGACGATTTGGTTTCTCTGCAATGCCATTAACTACTTCGTTTAATGTACCGTCTCCACCGGCAGCGATAATTATATCGTAGTTTTGATGCATAGCTCTTTCTGCTTCTAGTGTGGCATCACCTATTTTTTCGGTTGCATATGCACTCGTTTCATATCCCGCTTTTTCTAATTTTATTAAGGCATCAGGTAAATCTCTTTTAAATTGTTCTTTGCCTGATGTCGGGTTATAAATGATTCTTGCACGTTTCCTCATATCTTATCCCTCTACTTAAAATTCATATATTTTATATTAATTGATCTTTTATACGATAAAGGTATATACCATATACTTGTATACTTAGTGTGATTTCAACACACTTTTTTACCTTTATAAACGCTTATGCTTCGTTCACGACATATCTTTATGTACTTGGGCTACTATAAACATTGTCCAAGTAATGTAATATCGACTATATTTTGATTGTCATTTTTGATATTCTCTCTTAAAAATGAAGTTGTAAATATAAAGTTGTCTTTATACAAAAATGTTTTATACCTTTATATTATACAGTTTGCCTTTATATAATTAAAGCTAACGCATTAATAAAATTAATATTTTTAGTAATCATATGAACTATGAATAATCGATTAAACTATATCATTTTTTGATAGCTATGAAGAAACCCTTGATTGCAGCGATTTCTGCAATCAAGGGTTGTTATTTAACATTATCTTTTATCTAATTCTTGTTTTAATAGTTGATTTACTAATTGAGGGTTAGCTTGACCTTTTGAAGCTTTCATAATTTGACCAACTAAGAAGCCCATAGCTTTACCTTTACCATTTTTGTAATCTTCAACTGATTGTTCATTATTATCTAATGCTTCATTTACAAATTTTAAAAGTGTTGCTTCGTCAGAAATTTGAACTAAGCCATTGTCTTCCATAATTTGTTTAGCATTTCCACCTTTTGCTGCTAACTCTGGGAAGACTTTCTTAGCAATTTTACTACTCATTGTTCCATCTTCGATAAGTTTAATCATACCAGCTAGATTTTCAGGTGTAAGTTTAGTATCTAATAACTCTACTTGGTTTTTGTTTAAATACTCATTTACGCCACCCATTAACCAGTTTGATGTTAATTTAACATCAGCACCGTGTTCAATTGTTGACTCAAAGAAATCAGACATTTCCTTAGTCAAAGTTAAAACATGTGCATCATATGCAGGTAAGCCTAGTTCATTTACATATTTAGCTTTACGCTCGTCTGGTAATTCAGGAATTGTTTGACGAACTCGTTCTTTCCAAGCTTCATCAATATACAAAGGTACGATATCTGGTTCTGGGAAGTAACGATAATCATCAGAACCTTCTTTTACACGCATTAAAATTGTTTTACCAGTAGACTCATCAAATCGACGTGTTTCTTGTCCGATTTCTCCACCATTTAACAATTCTTCTTCTTGGCGTTTTTCTTCATATTCTAATCCTTTTCTCACAAAGTTAAATGAGTTCAAGTTTTTCAATTCGGCTTTTGTACCAAATTTCTCTTGACCATATGGTCGTAATGAAATATTAGCATCACAACGTAAAGATCCTTCTTCCATCTTAACGTCAGATACGCCTGTATATTGAATAATTGAACGTAACTTTTCTAAATAAGCATACGCTTCTTTAGGAGAACGAATATCGGGTTCAGATACGATTTCAATTAATGGTGTACCTTGTCGGTTCAAATCAACTAATGAATACTCACCTTTATGAGTTGATTTACCCGCATCTTCTTCCATATGAAGACGTGTAATACCGATACGTTTTGTCTCACCATCTACTTCAATATCAATGTAACCATTTTCACCTATTGGTTGATCAAATTGTGAAATTTGATATGCTTTCGGATTATCTGGATAGAAATAGTTTTTACGGTCAAATTTTGATTCTGTCGCAATTTCCATATTTAGTGCCATTGCTGCACGCATTGCCCAGTCTACTGCACGTTTATTAACAACTGGTAAGACACCTGGATATGCTAAGTCGATAACATTTGTATTTGAGTTAGGTTCTGCCCCAAAATGTGCTGGTGATGGTGAAAACATTTTTGAGTCCGTTTTTAACTCAACGTGAACTTCAAGTCCTATTACTGTTTCAAAATGCATGATTTCCACTCCTTATAATTTTTCATAAACGTCATGTAAATTGTATTGTGTTTCATATTGATAAGCGACACGATATAACGTTTTTTCATCGAATGGTTTACCAATGAATTGTAAACCGATTGGTCGGCCATTTGATTGTCCACAAGGAACAGAAATACCAGGTAATCCAGCTAAGTTTACTGGTGTTGTTAATAAATCATTGGCATACATTGTCAATGGATCATCAATTTCTTCGCCTAAGTTGAATGCAGTTGTAGGTGTTGTTGGACCAACTACTACATCATAATTTTCGAATACTTTATCAAAATCATTTTTGATTAATGTTCTAACTTTTTGAGATTTTTTATAGTATGCATCGTAATATCCTGAACTTAATGCAAATGTACCTAAGAAAATACGACGTTTAACTTCTTTACCAAAACCTTCAGATCTTGACATTTTATATAATTCTTCTAAAGAATGTGCATCTTTAGAGTGATATCCATAACGGATACCATCAAAACGTGAAAGATTTGATGAAGCTTCTGATGACGCGATAACATAGTAAGATGGGATACCAAATTTTGTATTTGGTAATGATACTTCTTCTACAATAGCGCCTAAAGACTTTAATGTATCTACAGCATTATTAACTGCTTCTTTAACATCTGCTGCTACACCTTCACCTAAATATTCTTTAGGTAATGCAACTTTTAGCCCTTTAATATCTTTACCGATATCAGATGTAAAATCTACATCTTCAACAGGTGCACTTGTAGAATCATTTGCGTCTAAGCCTGAAATTGCTTCTAATACTAATGCATTATCTTTTACATTACGTGTTAATGGCCCAATTTGATCTAGTGAAGATGCGAAAGCAACTAATCCAAATCGAGATACGCGACCATAAGTTGGTTTCATACCAACAATACCGCAATATGCTGCTGGTTGTCTGATTGAACCACCAGTATCTGATCCTAAACTAAATGGTACTAAGCCTGCTGCAACCGCTGCTGCAGATCCACCTGACGAACCACCAGGTACAGCTTTATGATCAAATGGGTTAACTGTCTTTTTGAAATATGATGTTTCAGTTGAACCACCCATTGCGAACTCATCCATATTTAATTTACCGATCAAAACAGCATTTTCACCATGTAATTTTTCCATTACAGTTGATTCATAAATTGGTACAAAGCCTTCTAACATTTTACTTGCACAAGTTGTTTCTAAACCATTAGTAATAATGTTATCTTTTATCCCCATTGGAATACCAAATAATTTGCCATCCATTTGGTCCTTAGCTTGTAATTCATCTAACTCTTGTGCTTTTTTCATCGCATTTTCTTTATCTAATGCTAAAAATGACTTGATTGTTGGATCAGTCTCTTCAATTGCATCATATATATCTTTAACAACATCAGATGGTTTAATTTTTTTGTTTTTAATTAAAGTTAATAAATTCTCAACCGATTCGTAACGAATACTCATCTTACGCGTCCTCCTCATTCATGATTGTAGGCACTTTAAATTGTCCATCTTCTGTTTCTTTGGCATTTTTCAAAGCTAACTCTTGCGGAATACCTTTGATTGCTTTATCTTCACGTAAAACGTTTTGTAAATCTAAAACGTGATATGTAGGTTCTACGCCTTCTGTATCTGCGCTATCATTTTGTTTTGCAAAATCTAAAATACTTTCTAATGTGTTGGCCATTTCTTCCGTTTCTTCAGGAGAAATTTGAAGTCGTGCAAGATTTGCAATATGCTCAACTTCTTCACGTGTTACTTTTGTCATTAATAAAAGCCTCCTTTTATTCATTCATCACTAAATTGTATCAAATTTCCAATTAAAAATCTAAGTATTTATGAGATTCAGCTATAAATTTATACAATCTGTATAGGTTTACTCACTCATCAGAAGTTCACTTTTTCCAAGCATTTAAACTCACTTTATATTCTGAACATATGAAATCAATATTATGTTTATGCAATAAAAATCATAAAAATTTGCTTAAGCGCAAATTATACGTAAGCGTTTTCTTTGTTGCTACAAAAGTATTTTCAAATGAATAAATTTAATTTTCCTACTTTTCTAAACATTTATCTTTATGTATAATGTTTTCAAGTAACTAAATTATAAATTAAATAAAGGGAGTGTTTATCATGCTTACAATGGGGACAGCATTAAGCCAACAAGTTGATGCCAATTGGCAAACTTATATAATGATTGGCGTTTACTTTTTAATACTTATTGTTATAGGTTTTTATGGTTATAAACAAGCAACCGGCAACTTAAGTGAGTATATGTTAGGCGGACGTAGTATTGGCCCATACATCACTGCTTTGTCAGCTGGTGCATCAGATATGAGTGGTTGGATGATTATGGGGCTTCCAGGCTCAGTATATAGTACTGGTCTTTCAGCAATGTGGATTACAATCGGTTTAACATTAGGTGCTTACATTAACTATTTCGTTGTTGCACCTAGGCTTCGTGTTTATACTGAATTAGCTGGAGATGCCATTACGTTACCTGATTTCTTTAAAAACCGCTTAAACGATAAAAATAATATTCTTAAAATCATTTCCGGATTAATTATTGTTGTATTCTTTACGTTATATACACATTCTGGTTTTGTATCAGGTGGTAAATTATTTGAAAGTGCCTTTGGTTTAGACTACCATTTTGGGTTAATTTTGGTTGCTTTCATTGTTATTTTCTATACGTTTTTTGGTGGTTATTTAGCTGTGTCAATTACGGATTTCTTCCAAGGTGTCATTATGTTAATTGCGATGGTTATGGTCCCTATTGTTGCTATGATGAACTTAAATGGTTGGGGTACGTTTCATGATGTAGCTGCTATGAAACCTACTAATTTAAATTTATTTAAAGGCCTATCATTCATAGGTATTATTTCACTATTTTCATGGGGATTAGGTTATTTCGGTCAACCTCATATTATAGTAAGATTTATGTCTATTAAGTCACATAAAATGTTACCAAAAGCTAGACGTTTAGGAATTAGCTGGATGGCAGTTGGTCTATTAGGTGCAGTTGCTGTTGGCTTAACTGGTATCGCGTTTGTACCTGCTTACCATATTAAATTAGAAGATCCAGAAACATTATTTATAGTAATGAGCCAAGTACTCTTCCATCCGCTTGTTGGCGGTTTCTTACTAGCTGCAATTTTAGCAGCAATTATGAGTACAATTTCTTCACAATTACTTGTAACGTCAAGCTCATTAACAGAAGATTTTTATAAATTAATTCGTGGTGAAGAAAAAGCAAAAACGCATCAAAAAGAATTCGTCATGGTTGGACGATTATCAGTATTAGTTGTAGCTATTGTTGCAATTTCTATTGCTTGGAATCCAAATGACACAATTTTAAACCTAGTTGGTAATGCGTGGGCAGGATTCGGTGCATCATTCAGTCCACTTGTATTATTCTCACTTTATTGGAAAGGTTTAACACGTGCAGGTGCTGTAAGTGGTATGGTTTCAGGTGCTCTTGTTGTTATTATTTGGATTGCATGGATTAAACCATTGGCACATATCAATGAAATCTTTGGTTTATACGAAATCATTCCAGGCTTTATTGTAAGTGTTATTGTTACTTATGTTGTAAGTAAACTTACTAAAAAACCAGGTGCATTTGTTGAGACAGATTTAAATAAAGTTAGAGATATCGTTCGAGAAAAATAAGTCATACGTTTAATTGGAGTCAGACAGAAATGATATTTTCCAAAAATTATTTCATTATCTCACTTTGATTTTTCATTATAAAAAAGGTACTACTGTTAATCACAATACTGATTAGCAATAGTACCTTTTATTTATATGTTTTAGTAATTAATTACTATAAATATGAACTTGTGGTTCTTTGTCATCTTTTGTTTTACTAATTAAAGCACGTGGTTGATTACCATCTTTAATTCGAATCTCATAGTTATCAATTTTATCGAAGTATTTATTAGCCTGTTCAGTCACATACTGTGTAATACCAATCGTTTCAGCTTGTCCATAATAATCTATTGGTAAATCTACGACTAAATGCTGAGGTTTCTTATCAACAAATTTAACTTTCCCTACCGCTTGTGTGAAATTTGAAAAATAAGACTGCAAGTTATCATTAAACTGTTTAAAGTTATTATTTAAATTCTCATCATAGTCTGCTGCTGTTGATGAAGGCAATAATGCTGATTTTTCATTGATGTTATGCCATTCATTAAGTTTAGTTTGACTCTTTTCAGCAGTCGCTTGCGTAATAAATTCACCTGGTGTTATTGAATCTTCACTTGATTGTTTATAAATCGCAAAATGAATCGGGATATCTTTTAAATCATCATTTTCACGTAGTCTAGATAATATCTCGCTAGCCATTTGTTTTCCTTGCTTTTTAACTTCACTATCATCTAATTTCTTACTAAATGTTGGTCCATCTTTTTCTTTTTTATAATAGTAAACGCTATTCATGGCTAAACCAATCGTCATACCTTTAATATTTTTACCTTTCGTATCTCCACCACCATAAAAATCTTGTTCTAAAATGTTAGATAAATACGCAGGCGATTTTTCTGCAATTTTTTCAGGATTTGTTTCACCTTCATGAGATGGATTTAGACCTAAGTTTTCATTTGCTTTCTTATCTTTTTTATCTTTCTCAGACATTTTATCAATTTCTTGTTTAGTATACTTAGGATCTAAATAAGCATTAATTGTTTTCTTATCTAAAAATTGACCATCTTGGTATAAATATTTATCTGTTGGAAAAACCTCTTTACTTAAGTTCAATAAGCCATCTTCAAAGTCGCCACCATTATAACTATTCGCCATGTTATCTTGTAAAAGCCCTCTTGCCTGACTTTCTTTAAACGGTAATAATGTACGATAGTTATCACCTTGTACATTTTTATCAGTGGCAATTTCTTTTACTTGATTTGAACTATTGTTATGCTTTTTGTTATCTTTTCCAGCTTGGTCATCTTTATGATTTCCACAAGCAGCGAGTATAAAGATTGCTGTAATCAATAATACTAATGTACGCTTCATCGACATACCCCTCTAACTATTTAATTCATTTTGCTTATCTACAAATTGTTGTTCTGTCCAAATTTCAATACCTAAATTTTGTGCTTTAGTTAATTTTGATCCTGCATCTTCACCAGCGATGACAACATCTGTATTTTTAGTTACACTGCTCGTTACTTTAGCACCTTGTGCTGTAAGCCATTTAGAAGCTTCTGTTCGTGTCATTTGGTGTAGTTTACCAGTCAGTACCATTGTTTTACCACTAAATTCAGGATGTCCTTCAATGTCAGAAGTTTTTATACCTTTGTAATCCATATTAACATGTTTATCTTTTAATTTTTGAATTAAAGCACGAATATCTTCGTTTTCTAAATAAGTAACTACAGATTGTGCTAATTTGTCACCAATATCATGAATTTCAACTAATTCTTCTTCAGTGACAGTAAGTAATCGATCCATCGTTTCATATTTTTCTGCTAATACTTGACTTGCTTTAACCCCTAAATGCCTAATACCTAAACCAAACAATAAATGTTCAAGTGAATTTGATTTAGCTTGTTGAATTGCTGCCAACAAATTGTCAACTTTTTTCTGTCCCATTCTTTCTAGAGGAAGCAAGTCTTCTTCTGTTAAATAGAAAATGTCAGCTACATCTTTAATTAACTCATTTTGATATAGTTGCTGAATAATTTTAGTACCTAAGCCATCAATATTCATAGCCTGTCTTGATACAAAATGAATTAAGCCTTCAACAAGTTGCGCTTGGCATTTTGGATTAATACAGCGAAGCGCAACTTCACCTTCAATGCGCACCAATTCATGTCCGCAACTTGGGCAATGTGTTGGCATATGATAAGTGACTGCATCATCAGGGCGACGATCTGGAATGCTTCTCACAACTTCAGGAATAATGTCCCCTGCTTTTTTTACAACTACACTATCTCCAATACGAATGTCTCTATCATGAATTAAATCTTCATTGTGTAATGACGCCCTTGAAACAGTAGTTCCAGCTACTTTTACAGGTTCTAGTA
The DNA here is from genome assembly GCF_000236925.1 of Staphylococcus argenteus. Classification (NCBI taxonomy): domain Bacteria; kingdom Bacillati; phylum Bacillota; class Bacilli; order Caryophanales; family Staphylococcaceae; genus Staphylococcus; species Staphylococcus argenteus. The sequence continues at coordinate 1,936,207 of NC_016941.1, forward strand.
TAGCTGTTGGTGTCACCACACCTGTTCGTCCAATACTTAATTCAATATCTAATAATTTAGTTACAACTTCCTCAGCAGGAAATTTATAGGCAATGGCCCATCTAGGTGATTTTTGTGTAAATCCCATTTCGTCTTGTTGATCTAAATCATTAACCTTTATCACAATGCCATCAATATCATACGGCAATGATTCTCTTTGGCTCGTCCATTTTTCAATATATTCTAAAACGCCATCAATATCACTAACACGTTCACGATTTTTATTTGTTTTAAAACCTAATTTATCTAATTCATCTAAAGCATCACTTTGTGAACTTGCATCAAAGTCAGTGAAGTCATTCACGCTATAAATAAATACACTTAATTTTCGTTTTGCAGTAAGTTTGGAATCTAACTGTCTTAAAGAACCAGCCGCAGCATTTCTAGGATTTGCAAACAATTGCTCTCCATTTTTCTCTTTTTCCTCATTTAAATGTAAAAATGAGCGTCTTGGCATATATGCCTCTCCACGTACTTCTACATTTAAAGGCTCTTTCATTTTTAAAGGAATAGCATGAATCGTCTTTAAATTTTCAGTGATATCTTCACCTGTTGTACCATCACCACGAGTTAATCCTTGTACAAAATAACCATTTACATACTTTAATGATACAGCTAATCCATCGATTTTCAATTCGCACATATATTCAACACTACCAATTTGTTCACGTATACGTTGATCAAATTTTCTTAAATCTTCTTCATTGAAAGCATTCCCTAAACTAAGCATAGGCGTATCATGATTAACTTTATTAAAAGAGGCTTGGGCTTCGCCACCAACTCTAACTGTTGGCGAATCTACAGTTTTATATTCAGGATGTTCCTCTTCAATTTGAATAAGTTCATGTAATAATTTGTCATATTCACTATCTGGCACAGATGGATTATCCTGTACATAATACTCGTAACTGTATTGATTTAATAAATCATGTAGCTCGTTAACACGAGACGTTAAATCAGCCATCCCTTAATCCTCCTTTTTTTCAATTGGGGCAAATTGTGCTAGTAAACGTTTTGGTCCTTGTGATTTAAAAATAATATCCAATTCAATAGAGCCATTTTTCTCATTCACATTGCTAACCATGCCTTCTCCCCAGGCCTTATGCATTACTTTGTCACCAACATTCCAATCAGATGACGATACTTGTTTTTTCGTTGACGTTGTTCGTTGACTAAATCCACGCTTCGCAAATGGTTTTGATTTCGGTTGAATCGTTTGTCGTTTTGAAGTTGAATGATTTTCTAAAAGTGATTCTGGAATCTCTTTTAAAAATCTTGATGGCATATTTGACTGCGGACGACCAAATAACATTCTAGATGTCGCATGTGTGATATATAATATTTCTTCTGCTCTAGTTATTGCCACATAACAAATACGTCGCTCTTCTTGCATTTCATGATCATCTTCACTCTTAATCGCTCTTATGTGCGGGAATAATGATTCTTCCATACCCATTATAAATACGATTGGAAATTCCAATCCTTTTGCAGAGTGCATAGTCATTAATGTTACGCCACTTTCAGTATCTGCCTCATCAATATCTGCTACTAGTGATAAATCAGTTAAAAAGTTAATAAGCGATTGTTCTTCTAATGGGGTATTTTCTTCATAATCTTGTGGAACTGACATAAATTCATCGATATTTTCTAATCTACTTCTAGATTCAAGTGTATTTTCACGTTCAAGCATCTCTCGATAACCTGATTTTTGTAAAACTTCATCAACTATTTCATGAATTTCTAAAAATTCTTGCTCTTTTATCAAATTTTGAATTAATTCGTAAAAATTCAGGCACTCTTGTGTGACCTTTTTAGATAATCCTATAAAATCAGCTTCTCCAAGTGCATCAAACATACTGATATTATTTTGAACGGCGTAATTTTGAATTTTTTCAACCGATGATGGCCCAACTCCACGTTTTGGAACATTTATAATACGTTGCAAACTTATATCATCATTACTATTAGCAATCATACGCAAATAACTAAGTAAATCTTTGATTTCCTTACGATCATAGAACTTTTGACCACCAACCATAGTGTACGGAATATTTGATTTCATAAATGTTTCTTCAAGCACACGTGATTGTGCATTCGTTCTATATAAAATTGCCATTTCTTGATATTTTTTACCATTACGCTGATGTTTCATAATTTCACGTACAACATATTCCGCTTCATCACGTTCTGTCATTGCTTCATAGTAGTGGATTTTCTCACCACTTGTATTGGCAGTCCATAGCCCTTTTGGCTTACGCTCAGAGTTGTTTTTAATCACTTCGTTTGCTGCATTTAAAATTGTTTTTGTTGAACGATAATTTTGCTCTAAAAAGATTGTTTTCGCTTCTGGATAATCTTCTTCAAAAGATAAAATGTTTTGAATATCAGCACCACGCCAGCCATAGATTGATTGATCTGAATCACCTACAACACATAAATTTTTAAATTTACTAGCTAATAACTTAACTAATGTGTATTGTGCCTTATTCGTATCTTGGTATTCATCTACATGTATATACTGGAATTTATTTTGATAATATTCTAGTACGTCTGGTACACGCTCAAATAAATTAATGGTTGTCATGATTAGATCATCAAAATCTAATGCTTCATTACGTGATAATTGTCTTTGGTAACCTCTATAAACAGTAGCAACCATTTGTGAATGATAGTCTGTTGCTTCTTTTTGAGCATCTTCAGGTGTTTTAAGTTCATTTTTTAAATTACTAATAGCACCAATAAACATACGTGGTTCAAATTTTTTACTGTCGATATTTTCATTTTTTAAAACGTCTTTAATGACAGATTTTTGGTCAGTAGGATCAATTATCGTAAAGTTACGTTCAATTCCGATTCGATCTGCATCACGACGCAATATACGAACACACATAGAGTGAAATGTTGACATCCAAATCACTTCTGCTTGATCTCCTACTAGTTTTTGAACACGTTCTTTCATTTCTCTTGCAGCTTTATTAGTAAAAGTAATTGCTAATACATTGTATGGTGAGACATCTTTTTCGTCTAATAAATAAGCAATTCGATGTGTTAAAACACGTGTTTTCCCTGAACCAGCACCTGCCATAATTAACAATGGTCCTTCAGTTGTTTTTACAGCTTCACTTTGTTCTGTATTCATATGATTTAATAACGCATTCATTTACTAGACTCCTTTATTTTCACTGTTTTTAATGCTTTTTTTATATCTTTATAAATAATATCCCCGACGATAATTGTATCTGCAATGGATGCCATTTCTATAGCTTGTTGTTCCGATGAAATACCGCCACCATAAAAAAGTTGGGTTTCTGTTATATGTTCTGCAGCAGCTTTTACCATAGCAACATCGCCATATTCACCGCTATATTCTATATACATAACAGGTAGACGATACATATAGTTTGCCATCTGAGCATATGCTTCAATATCCTCTGTCGATAAATTTGTGTTTGCTTTGGTATATTTTGCGACTTTACTTTCAGGATTACAAACAACATATCCTTCAAATACTACTTCTTCAAAATCAATACTATGCCCGAATGTTTTAAGTGCATGTAGTAATGTGCCATTATGAAATGTCACATCTGTACTATTCAAAACTGTTGGCACAAAATAAAAATCAAAGCCAGGCATAACACTTTCAAGATTTGAAATTTCAAGCGCTAATGGTAATGGATACCTTCTTACTCTACTCATTAAATGAATAACATTATCTTCTGTAACGTCATCTGTTCCACCAATCATGATTGCATCTGTTTGAGACATACAAATTGCATCTAAATCATCATCCGATATGTGTTTTGCTGGGTCTAATTTAAAAATATGGCGCCATTTTTTAATGTCATACATTTTCCGAAACTCCTTTTTTAACATACATATGATTATAGCATTTTTGAGTGTCTAGTTCTAAAGACTTAACATGATTTTTATAGTCTTTTTCTCTACAAATTTTTTCGTGAAAAAACAATGATTATCCACCTTGATGCAAAAGATAGATAACCATTGTTCGTTGTTCATTTATTATTCATTTGTTTCAATATTCATACGATCCAAAATCATAGTGTAAGCATCATTACCCCATTGCAATGAACGCTTCACTCTAGAAATCGTTGCCGTTGACGCCCCAGATTCTTGTTCAATTGTTGCATAGGTATAACCTTGCTTAATCATTTTTGCAACTTGTAATCTTTGAGACAGTGATTGAATTTCATTTACAGTACACAAATCATCGAAAAATTGGTAACACTCTTCTCTATTCTCCAACGTTAGTATTGCATCAAACAATTCATCTAACGCTGCACCACGTAATTTTTCAATTTGCATATCGAAACAACCCCTATAATTTTATTCTTTATGTCATTTTAACGCATTAATTTGCTAAAGTGTAGCAATTTATACTTATGTTCGGGTCAATATCGTCACTTCATCAATTATTCTGATAATCCTGCACGTTCAAAAATAGTATCAACTTGATTCAAGTGATGTTTAGGATCGAAGCATTCATCTAACTCTTCTTTTGATAAAACGTTTGTAATTGTATCATCTTGTTCAATTAATTCACGGAAAGGTGTTTTTGTTTCCCATGATATCATAGCTTTTGGTTGTACTTTATCATAAGCTTCTTCACGAACCATACCTTTATTAATCAATGCAAGTAACACTCGTTGTGAGAAAATCAAACCGAAAGTTTTATCAATATTATTACGCATATTATCTTCAAATACTGTTAAACGGTCCACAATGTTAGTGAAACGATTCAATGCATAATCTAATGCTATTGTAACATCTGGCAACATAATTCGCTCAGCTGAAGAATGAGATATATCTCTTTCATGCCATAATGGTACATTTTCATATGCTGTTGTAATATATCCACGAATCACTCTTGAAATACCAGTTATATTTTCAGAACCAATCGGATTTCGTTTATGCGGCATTGCTGATGATCCTTTTTGACCTTTTGCAAAAGCTTCTTCCACTTCTCTAGTTTCTGTTTTTTGAAGGTTACGAATTTCTACTGCAAATTTTTCTAAAGACGTCGCAATTAATGCTAATGTCGCAATGTAATAAGCATGTCGGTCACGTTGTAATGTTTGCGTTGAAACAGGGGCTGTTCCAATTCCTAAATGTTTACATACATAACTTTCAATTTCAGGTGGAATATTAGCAAATGTACCTACTGCCCCACTCATTTTACCTACTTCGATTTCTTTTCTAACTTGTTTAAAACGTTTTAAGTTACGTTGCATTTCTGTATACCATAAAGCCATTTTAACACCAAATGTTGTTGGTTCTGCATGAACACCATGCGTACGACCCATCATTAATGTATATTTATAATTTTTCGCTTTTTCAGCTAGAACTTCGATAAATCTTTCTAAATCTTTTTCGATAATGTCATTCGCTTGTTTAATAACAAAACTCAAAGCTGTATCTACAACATCAGTAGAAGTTAAACCATAATGTACCCACTTACGTTCTTCCCCTAGTGTTTCAGAAACTTGTCTAGTAAAAGCTACAACATCATGGCGAGTTTCTTGCTCAATTTCTTGAGCACGTTCGACATTTACTTTTGCATTTTGGCGAATTTTTTGTACATCTTCTTTAGGAATATGACCTAATTCACTCCATGCTTCACATGCTAAAATTTCCACTTCTAACCATGCTTCATAGCGATTTTGATCAGTCCAAATATTAGACATTTCTTCTCTAGAATAACGTTCAATCATTTTTTTAACTCCTATCGTATGTATACTCAGATTTTTATAAAAACAGAACATTTATCGTCATAAGATGTGTAATGTTCGTTTTCAACTCTACTCTTCACAGTTTAACAGAATTGGTTATAAATGTATAAAAAATTTCCGTATATTCTCATTTTATTTTATTTTTTAGATTAATACAATTATCTATGACAGATTGATGCTGATTTCTAAATTGTAATTGTTCGCAACACCTTAATCTAGATTATATTCTCATCCATTATTCGTATTATTTCTAATTTATCATCACACATAGGCGCATTAACTCCTTTAATTATATGTTTTGTCACTTTTATTTCTAGAGATAATTACGTTTTTGCGTATTAAAAAGTCAGGAATTTTACCTTCCCATCATGAAAGATAACGAACCACTTTTTATTCTAATTGAATGACACTGCTACAAGTAAAAATAAAAAAGCTATTCAAAGTATAATTACTCAAACTTTGAATAGCCATTTCCACTTTAATTAATCATTATTTAAAGTGGATCATGTTATTGAATTTTCTTTCCGACAAAAATGATTTCTTGATGTGACACTTCAATTGTTCCATCTTTTTGTTCTTGAAACACAGGTTTTTCAAGACGTTTTACAGGCATATATCCTTCCTTTTTCATTCGTGCTAAACAATCAGTAATAGTTTCATTATCAGCTACTTTGAATTTCATGTTCTACAACACTTTCTAGTTCTTCTGGTTGATAATTTTTAAGTTTTCTACGACGAATGCCTTTTGTCCAGAAACCACCATGGATATTTCTTGGTTCATACGCAATGATAAATGCTTTTGGATCCAAATTTTTAATCGTATCCATTAATTTACGTTCATATTTTCTTGGTGTCAGAATTTGCATTACCATTCGACTACCATCTCGTCCAAATGCAGCATAGTGTGTAACGCCATACCCTAAATTTCTTAATTCATTTGGTAAATCAAGCTCGTATTCTGCCGATGTTACATTTACTACTGTATAACCAAGTGCAAGTTTTTCTTCAATTTTCATCCCAACAATGATACCAATTGAAAAGCCAAATGCATATGCAATTATATTTTGGATGTGATCTAAATTAGACATTACTAATCCTAGACCAACGATATAAATCAATACTTCTAAAAAACTTACTGACGCTGCAATATAACGGTATCCTTTCAACGTTAAAATTGTTCGCATCGTTAAAAACGTTACATAACAAACGTTAATGATAAATATAGTTAATACCATTAACCATGGATTTTCTGTTACGAATGACATAAGACGCCACACTCTCTTTCAATTACACTTTAATTTTCAATCCGCTTCAATCTAATCATAATGAATGCATATTAATATAATATAGTACGAAATCTCTAAGAAATAAATAGTGAATTAAGCTTATTTTAGATTTATACTTAAAATTATTTCAGTTAGCTTTATATGCACATTTCACAGATTTGAATTAAAAATTTTTTATTTAAGATCTTCATTTTTGCCTCTTTTATTATTTGATTCAATCATTTAGCTAAATATACAATTACCTCTACCTAATAAAAGTCTTGCATTTATGCTTTTGGCCATGTGTATCTTGTATATGCTAATTCACGTTTATGCGCATTTCGAACATAATGATTTTCAATCACTTTTTGGTCTTCAGGTGCAACTGGTTTTCCTTCTAAGTAATCATCAATTGCTTCATAAGTCACTCCTAATGCTTCTTCATCAGGAAGTTGCGGCTTGTCATCTTCTAAATCTGCCGTTGGTGTTTTTTCGTATAATTGTTTTGGCGCGCCTAAGTATTCTAATAATTGACGTCCTTGTCGTTTATTCAAACCAAATATAGGTGCTATATCTGCAGCTCCATCCCCATATTTCGTGTAAAAACCTGTAATATTTTCTGCTGAATGATCGGTTCCTACTACAATACCTTGACGATTTGATGCAATTGAAAATTGTACTTTCATACGTTCACGGGCTTTTTCATTTCCCTTTTGAAAATCTGTAAGTATAATACCGGCTTCTTTTAATGATTGAACACTTTGATCAACTGCAGGTTTAATATTTACTGTAACAATCTCGTCCGGATTAATAAACTTCAATGCTTGTTCAACTTCGTGTGCATCTTTTTGAACACCATAAGGTAACTTAACTGCTATAAACGTGCATTCAATACCCTCTTCACGTAATTCATTTACTGCCATTTGTACTAACTTTCCTACTAATGTTGAATCTTGTCCACCCGAAATACCTAATACCAGTGATTTAATAAATGAATGTGATTGAACATAGCTTTTTACAAATTGTTTTAATTCTGCAATTTCTTCAGCGCTATTAATACTTTTTTTCACTTTCATTTCTTCTACAATAACATCTTGTAATTTAGTCATTATCTTCTTCCATCTCCTTAACATGTTCCGCTACTTCGAAAATACGTTTATGTTTATTGTCCCAACAAGCCTTACTTAAATCTACTGGATACTCTTGTGGGTTTAAGAATCGTTTGTTTTCCTCCCAAATCAATTGTAAACCTTGAGTTAAATAATCTCGTGATTCATCTTCCGTCGGCATTTGATAAACTAATTTACCATTCTCATAAATATTATGATGTAAATCAATTGCTTCAAAAGATTTTATAAATTTCATTTTATAGGTATGAACTGGGTGAAATAGTTTTAACGGTTTTTCATCATATGGGTTTTCATGTTCTAAAGTAATATAGTCCCCTTCTGCTTTACCGGTTTTCTTATTTATGATGCGATACACTTTTTTCTTACCAGGCGTCGTAACTTTTTCTGCATTGTTTGATAATTTAATTCGATCGCTATATGTGCCATCTTCATTTTCAATCGCAACAAGTTTATATACTGCACCTAATGCTGGTTGGTCATATCCTGTAATCAATTTAGTACCAACACCCCATGAATCTACTTTAGCGCCTTGTGCTTTTAAACTTGTAATTGTCTCTTCATCTAAATCATTTGATGCAATAATTTTAGTATCAGTAAATCCTGCTTCATCAAGCATACGTCTTGCTTCTTTAGATAAATATGCAATATCTCCTGAGTCAAGTCGTATACCTACAAAGTTAATTTTATCACCTAATTCTTTAGCCACTTTAATTGCAGTTGGCACTCCTGATTTTAAAGTATGGAATGTATCTACTAAGAATACGCAATTTTTATGTCTTTCAGCATATTTTTTAAAAGCAGTATATTCATCTCCGTAAGTTTGTACAAATGCATGTGCATGTGTTCCCGAAACCGGTATACCAAATAGTTTCCCTGCTCTAACATTACTAGTAGAGTCAAATCCACCAATGTATGCAGCTCTAGCACCCCATAATGCAGCATCAATTTCTTGCGCACGACGTGTACCAAATTCCATTAAATTATCATTTGATGCAATTTGACGAATTCGACTTGCTTTTGTTGTAATTAAAGTATGGAAATTTACAATGTTTAACAAAATTGTTTCAATTAACTGTGCTTGAATTAATGGAGCCTCCACACGAAGTAATGGCTCATTACCAAAACATAATTCTCCTTCTTGCATTGAACGGATGCTACCTGTAAATTTTAAATCTTTTAAGTATGACAAGAAATCATCTTTATATCCGATAGATTTTAAATATTCTAAATCTGATTCTGAAAAACCAAAATGCTCTATAAAATCAATCACACGTTTTAAGCCATTAAAAACTGCATATCCACTGTTAAATGGCATTTTTCTAAAATATAAATCAAATACAGCCATTTTTTCATGTATATTATCATTCCAATAACTTTCAGCCATATTTATTTGATATAAATCATTATGTAGCATTAAACTGTCGTCTTTTAATTGGTACACTCGTATCTCTCCAATCGACCTAAATATTTTCTTACATTTTATCATAATTCAATTTTTAATATATAATAGAGTCCCTTATTTTACAGACTTCCTATCACAATCAAGCAACAATTTAATGACATATACATTATTTATACGAGTATTTTAAAAATGTAGATTATAATATAAAGTGAGGTGTTGTTAATGTTATTTAAAGAGGCTCAAGCTTTTATAGAAAACATGTATAAAGAATGTCATTACGAAGCGCAAATAATACATAAACGTTTACATGACATAGAACAAGAAATAAAAGAAACTGGGACATATACACATACAGAAGAAGAACTGGTTTATGGTGCTAAGATGGCTTGGCGTAATTCAAATCGTTGTATTGGACGCTTATTTTGGGATTCGCTCAATGTAGTTGATGCGAGAAATGTACAGGATGAACAATCATTTTTATCAACAATTATTAATCATATTACTCAAGCCACAAACAATGGTAAATTAAAGCCTTATATTACTATTTATGCACCAAATAATGGGCCGAAAATCTTCAACAATCAACTGATTCGCTATGCTGGCTATGACGCTTTAGGTGATCCTGCTGAAAAAGAAGTCACTCGCCTAGCGAATCATTTAGGTTGGAAAGGAAAAGGTACTAACTTTGATGTGTTACCACTAATTTATCAATTGCCTAATGAATCGGTTAAATTTTATGAGTATCCTAGTTCATTAATTAAAGAAGTTCCGATTGAGCATGATGGCTATCCTAAATTAAAAAATCTGAACTTAAAATGGTATGCAGTGCCTATTATTTCCAATATGGATTTAAAAATTGGCGGTATCGTATACCCTACTGCTCCTTTTAATGGTTGGTATATGGTAACAGAAATTGGCGTACGTAATTTTATTGATGACTACCGTTATAATTTACTAGAAAAAGTTGCAGATGCTTTTGAATTTGATACACTTAAAAATAATTCATTTAATAAAGATCGAGCACTTGTTGAACTGAACTATGCTGTATACCATTCTTTTAAAAAAGAAGGTGTATCCATTGTTGATCATTTAACTGCTGCGAAACAATTCGAATTATTCGAACGAAATGAAGCACAACAAGGACGTAAAGTAACCGGTAAATGGTCTTGGCTAGCGCCACCTTTGTCACCGACACTTACGTCAAATTATCATCATGGTTATGACAATACAGTTAGAGATCCAAACTTTTTCTATAAAAAGCAAGAATCACATACTAACCAGTGCCCTTTCCATCATTAAGTAGTATGAGGTGTAGCATATGCAATTATATTATTTAGGTCCTAAAGGAACATTTTCATATTTGGCTTGTCGACAATATTTTTCTGAAAATGAAGCAACTTTCCAACCGAAGTCAAACTTATTCGAAGTCATCAAATCAGTTGCAGATGATAATAACTCTGTTGGCGTTGTCCCTATAGAAAATTCTATTGAAGGGACGATTAATATCGTGGCAGATGCACTTGCCCAACAAGATGTCTTTGCACATGGTGAAATTCGTTTAGATATTAACTTTGCATTATATGGAAATGGTGTTGATACACTTTCTGACATTGAAAAAGTGTATTCCATTGCGCCAGCGATTAGTCAGACAACGAATTATTTACATCAGCATCAATTTGAGTACGATTATGCTGATAGTACCATTCAAAGTTTAGATAAAATAGAAAATGGCGTTGCAGCAATTGCACCTTTAGGTAGTGGCGAAGCATACGGCTATACCCCTATCGATACACATATTGAAGACTATCCACATAATGTGACTCGTTTTTTAGTCATTAAAAATAAGCAACAATTTGATCAAAATGCAACATCACTGATGTTTTTAATCACACCAATGTATGATAAACCTGGGTTATTAGCCAGTGTACTGAATACATTCGCTTTGTTTAATATTAATTTATCTTGGATCGAGTCTCGCCCATTAAAAACACAATTAGGTATGTATCGCTTTTTTGTTCAAGCTGACTCAGCAATTACAAAAGATATAACAAAAGTTATTACTATTTTAGAAACATTAGATTTCAAGGTAGAACTGATTGGCGCCTTTAATTAAACTTTATTTGCTAGGTTCTTCAATTTAAATAAAATAAAGAGTCAACCAAGGATTAAAATTAAAATCCATCCTTGGTTGACTTTCTTTTGTTTGCATTGGTTATAAATATTCTCAACTAGTACTTGCTCATGCTAATGTTACTTTTTAATTTTATTCTCAACTGCATTTGCTATTTCAAAGGCAATGGTTGATTTATATCAATACCTAAAACTATCGGCATGACATAATATACAACTAATATAATGATAATCGCACTAATTAAGTTTACCCAAAATCCTACTGATGCCATTTGTTTAATAGAAATTTTTCCAGATCCGAAGACGATGGCATTAGGCGGTGTTCCAACTGGTAACATGTAGGCACAATTGGCCGCCATCGCTGCTGGCGCCATTAATAACAACGGATGAACACCCACAGCTACAGATAATGTTGCTAAAATTGGTAAAATCATCGTTGCCGTAGCAGTATTAGATGTTACTTCAGTTAAAAATAAAACAAAAATAGTAATGACTATTACGATAATAATTGGGCTAACACCATTTAATGATTTCAACTGTTCACCTAACCATTTGGCTAAGCCACTTTCAGAAATCCCTTTTGCTAATGCTAGACCGCCACCAAATAAAATTAATACACCCCAAGGAAGTTCTTTTGCTACTTCCCAATCAATGATACGTCGATGTTTTTCAGTATTTTTAGCTGGAATTATAAATAATAATATTGAAATAAAAATAGCTATTGTACCGTCCGCTACAGCTGATGTAACTTCCCATTTTTTCAATAGAAATTCTCTTGTAATCCATAATAAACTCGCAAGGACAAAAATGGTTTGTACTACTTTTTCTTCATATTTCATCTTTCCAAGTTCTTCAAGCTTTTGTTTAATTAACGTCTGTCCGCCTGGCAAATATTTTAAATCATGTCTAAAAGCAACATATCTTAAGTAGAACCATGTAATACCTAATAAAATAATGACAGTTGGAATTCCTACAATCATCCATTTTGCAAAACTAATTTCATGTCCAAAATGTTGCATATATTGTCCTTTTAAAATAATTAGCGGCGGCGTTCCAATCAGCGTGCCCAATCCACCAATCGTACCGGCATAGCCAATTGCTAAAACTAATGACGTTTCAAACTTCTTAATACTTTCTTGATTCGTATTTGCTTCTTGCAAATCATGGGCCTCTTTAATTATTGCTAAACCGATGGGTATCATGATCATTACTGCAGCAGTATTTGATACAAACATGGATAAGAATCCCGTTGCAACCATAAATCCAAGTAAAATTTTCGAAGTGCTCGCACCAATTAAATTAATAATTGTTAAAGCTACTCTCGTATGTAAATTCCATCTTTCCATAGCAATCGCTAATATAAATCCACCTAAAAATAAAAAGATAATATCATTACCATATTCGGATGATACCTGTTCTGGTGTTAGTATGTGTCCCAATGGCAACAACACTATTGGCAATAAACTTGTCGCTGCGATTGGTATTGCTTCTGTAATCCACCATGTTGCAATCCATAATGTGATTGCTAATACGTAAACACCTTTCCAAGGTAAGTCTTGTGGATGAAAGAACACTAAAGTTAAAAGAAACAGCAATGGTCCTAATATTAGCCCAATAAGTTGTCCCATACTAAATGGTTTCTTTTTCTTTGATGTTGAAAAGAAAGTTAAATACCTTTTTGAAGTCGTTAATTGATATCGATTAAAATAAGCCATAAAATCCCCCCTCATTTGATTCTGACAAGCATAGCTAACCAACTTTAAAAACATACAGAAAGTTGTATAACTTGTATTATCATTACCGTCAAAATGCCCCTTTTATCAGATAATTGGGTTTATTATAGCATATTTATACCGTTTTATGAATGCGCTTTCATAAAAATTTTCTTCCTCTCAATCCTATTTTTATCTAATTTCTATTTTTTTATATCACTGACATTGATTGTCGTCACTTTAATATCCGCTTCAATTGAACTTAAAAACACTCTATCAATATCTTCTAAATGTATCGTTTGCAAGAGATTATTAAATTTATTACCTACTATTAGAACATCTTTATGTTTTACGTTATTGTAATTGCGCACGTGTATAGCATCTTTTTCCATTGGCCCTAAAAACTCATTCCCAATGATATTCATATTTATACCAGCCTGTGATCCTAAATCTTTTCCGGTTAATACATCCGCTGCATTTTTACCGTCCCTCACTCCTAGATATCTTATTCCACCTTGGCAATCAATAAATCTATTATTAATAATATACGTATCTTTGTATTTTAAAGGTGTCAATGCATAACCTTGTATACCTTCAAATGTATTATTAATAATGTGAACGTTATCGTAATAACAATTATGTCTACTCGCATGTGAGCCAATAGCCCGATTCCAGCTACCCATTTCAGATAATTCAGAAGGTCCAAAGTAACAATGATCAATTATGACATTTTTGGTAATCGTGCCATCTGTAGTTCCGAATTTTGGAAAAGCGCCAGGCACTTGAATATCTAGCTGTATCGCTTCAGAGTAAAAGCGTTCTCCACTATAATCTACGAATCCTTCAAACGAACAATCTTTGATATAAAGTCCATTAATACCACAAGCATCAAGAGCATGACCACTAACCACATTCTTAATTGTCACACCAATTAATTGAATGTCTTCCGCATGACCCATACACATAGCCGTGTTATTGTAAGGATAAGCCACACCATTCATATCAAACGTTCCTCCTTTAATATGAATATGGCTGTTACCGTTATAACCTCTATAAAATCCATATCTATGTCCATTCTTTAATAGCGTTCCAGAATTACAACGTCGTAATATCGTTTCATTTTCCAGCACTAATGTTGTATTACCGTATATCGTTAATGGTTTACAAATGTCATATGTTCCTTTTGGTATATACACCGTTGTCTGCTTGCGATAACCATAGTTTAATGCGCGTTGTATTGCTCGTGTATCTTTCTTTTTATTATGACCAGTTAATCCAAAATCTTTCGCATTAATATGCATAAATTGTCATCCTTTTTTATTTTCTAATTACTTCTTATATTATCCCATTATTTAAATTATAATCCTTCTAAATTTGATTAGATTCACGTACCAAATTTACTTATTTAAAATCCTCAGTATTCATATATCCATAGATTGTCACATTGTTATTTTAGCTACCTACTTGTCAAATCTAGTATTTGTGAATTTATTTTTTTAAATATAGTTCAAAAATATCCCATAATATTGAGTGATTGCGTTATTTACTCTTCCAAAAAAGTTGATTAATCTATATACTTAATCTATATTTATATATTAACCATTTGGGTTAAAAATTACTCTAGCATTTATGAATAGATGGGAGTTTATTTTATTATTATATAGGAGAGATTTTGAATGACACATCGCGCACTATTAGTTGTTGACTATTCATATGATTTTATCGCAGACGATGGCTTACTTACTTGTGGTAAACCTGGACAAAATATAGAAGATTTTATTGTTTCTCGTATCAATGATTTTAATTATTATCAAGACCATATATTCTTTTTAATGGATTTACATTATTTACATGACATTCATCATCCTGAAAGTAAATTATTCCCACCACACAATATAGTAGAAACTCGTGGCAGAGAATTATACGGTAAAGTTGGTAAATTATATGAAACAATCAAAGCGCAATCTAATGTACATTTCATTGATAAAACCCGCTATGATTCGTTCTTCGGTACCCCACTTGATAGTTTATTGAGAGAAAGAAGTATTAATCAAGTAGAAATCGTTGGCGTATGTACTGATATTTGCGTATTACACACAGCAATTTCTGCGTACAATTTAGGCTATAAAATTTCAGTACCTGCTGAGGGTGTAGCTTCATTTAATCAAAAAGGGCATGAATGGGCACTTGCACATTTCAAAAACTCATTAGGTGCAGAGGTAGAACAACACGTTTAAATCGTGCTAAAATAATTTTAAAGAATACAATATACAAGGGAGATATTTGACAATGGCTAAAACATATATTTTCGGACATAAAAATCCAGACACTGATGCAATTTCATCTGCGATTATTATGGCAGAATTTGAACAACTTAGAGGCAATTCAGGTGCTAAAGCATACCGCTTAGGTGATGTAAGCGCAGAAACACAATTCGCGTTAGATACATTTAATGTACCTGCTCCGGAATTACTAACTGATAATCTTGAAGGACAAGATGTTATCTTAGTTGACCACAATGAATTTCAACAAAGCTCTGATACAATTGCCGCTGCTACAATTAAGCATGTAATCGACCATCATAGAATTGCGAATTTCGAAACTGCTGGTCCTTTATGTTATCGTGCTGAACCTGTTGGTTGTACAGCTACAATCCTTTACAAAATGTTCAGAGAACGTGGCTTTGAAATTAAACCTGAAATTGCTGGTTTAATGTTATCAGCAATTATCTCAGATAGCTTACTTTTCAAATCACCAACATGTACACAACAAGATGTTAAAGCAGCTGAAGAGTTAAAAGATATCGCTAAAGTTGATATTCAAAAATACGGCTTAGATATGTTAAAAGCAGGCGCTTCAACAACTGACAAATCAGTTGAATTCTTATTAAATATGGATGCTAAATCATTCACTATGGGTGATTACGTGACACGTATTGCTCAAGTAAATGCAGTTGACCTTGACGAAGTGTTAAATCGCAAAGAAGATTTAGAACGAGAAATGCTTGCTGTTAGTGCTCAAGAAAAATACGACTTATTCGTACTTGTTGTAACTGATATTATTAATAGTGATTCTAAAATCTTAGTTGTAGGTGCTGAAAAAGATAAAGTCGGTGAAGCATTCAATGTTCAATTAGAAGATGATATGGCATTCTTATCTGGCGTTGTTTCTCGTAAAAAACAAATCGTACCTCAAATCACTGAAGCATTAACGAAATAAAGTCCATACGTAACTGCTCAATTCTTGACAGTATATAATTTAACAACAGTTCATTAAAGTAGATATAATTTTACTTTTAATGAACTGTTTTTTGTGTGTCGGAAAGTAATAGATTCTTTTTTAACGGGCTTGGGACAGAAATGATAAAGAACCATTAATGATTTATTATGTAGTGGTTCTTATACATTAGCCTCAGATAACGTGTTCTTAATTTACTACAAACATTAATTTTAACTTATGGAATGTAAGCTGACTTTCCGTCAGCTTCTATGTTGGGGCCCCGCCAACTTGCATTGTCTGTAAAAATTGGGATCTAATTTCTCTATATTGGGGCCCCGATTAGTATTGAAGAAGCATATTACAAGGGCATTCTCATTCATTCAACTACTGCCAATATGACATTATAGTGCCTAGGACATGGATTTATATTTCAGACTCTTCAGATCACGCAGACTCTTCAAATCACGAACTAATTGTAATTTCAACTATCCCGTGATATTAACTCTAGCACTACTTCTTGACCTTGCCGAATATAATATATGGTAATTTGTGTAACTTTATTTCGATATGCTTATACCTTTTGAAACTATATTTACAACGCCGAGTATAAATTTTTGTTTTCTCTATACCTTTTTCGTTATGATTAAAGTTATAAATATATTTAAAACTGACTCATCACATTTTATTTAACATGAACAATATATTATTAAGCTGACACTTAAATTTTTAAAATACGCTGTAAAAAAGCTATTTGTCATCTTTTCAAAAATAAATCATAAGGAGGTTCTTATCAATATGAATAGTATCGAGCAATTATTTTACAATAATAAAGCCTTTTTCAATACACAACAGACAAAAGATGTTAATTTTCGTAAACAACAGTTAAAAAAATTAAGTAAAGCCATCAAATCATATGAACAAGATATTTTAGAAGCATTATTTCAAGATTTGGGTAAAAACAAAGTTGAAGCATACGCCACAGAAATCGGTATTACTTTAAAAAGTATCAAAAATGCACGTAAAGAACTTAAAAATTGGACTAAAACTAAAAACGTAGACACACCCTTATATTTATTTCCAACCAAAAGTTATATCAAAAAAGAACCTTATGGAACAGTACTAATTATTGCGCCTTTCAACTACCCTTTCCAATTAGTATTCGAACCACTTATCGGAGCAATTGCTGCTGGAAATACCGCTATCATTAAACCATCTGAATTAACGCCAAATGTTGCCAACGTTATAAAGCGTTTAATCAATGATACATTTGATGCAAATTACATTGAAGTTATTGAAGGTGGGATTGAAGAAACACAAACTTTAATTCATTTACCATTTGACTATATCTTCTTTACAGGAAGTGAAAACGTAGGTAAAGTAGTTTATCAAGCTGCTAGCCAAAATTTAGTGCCAGTAACATTAGAAATGGGTGGAAAATCTCCTGTTATTGTTGATCAAACAGCCAATATTAAAGTTGCAAGTGAGCGAATTTGTTTTGGTAAATTTACAAATGCAGGACAAACATGTGTCGCACCAGATTATATTTTAGTCCATGAATCTGTGAAAGATGACTTAATAACAGCCCTATCCAAAACATTGCGCGAATTTTATGGTCAAAATATTCAACAAAGTCCAGATTATGGTCGCATTGTAAATCTAAAACATTATCATCGTCTTACTACCTTACTTAATGATGCGCAAATGAATATCGTATTTGGTGGTCATAGCGATGAAGATACACGCTATATTGAGCCGACACTGTTAGATAATATCACTAGTGATGCTGCAATTATGCAAGAAGAAATATTCGGTCCAATCTTACCGATTTTAACGTATCAATCATTTGATGAAGCTATTAATTTTATACAACAGAGACCTAAACCTTTAAGTTTATATTTATTTAGTGAAGATGAAAATGCAACACAACGTGTATTAAATGAGTTATCGTTTGGCGGTGGTGCTATTAATGATACATTAATGCAATTAGCAAATCCTAATTTACCATTTGGTGGTGTTGGTACATCAGGTATGGGACGTTATCATGGTAAATATTCATTCGATACCTTTACTCATGAAAAAAGTTACATTTTCAAATCTACTCGATTAGAATCAGGGCTACATTTACCACCGTATAAAGGTAAATTCAAATACATTAAAGCTTTCTTTAAGAATTAGTCAATAAAATTAAAACAAACCATGCTTCCCTACTATGATGTCTTGAAAATATTATTTTACAAGATACATTCTATTAGTTCGGAAACATGGTTTCTTTCTTATTATCTATTAATAGTTAAAATATAACACATACACCTTCAGGAGCTTTCTGACTACTATCACATCGCGTAATTTCACCAGTCTCTTTATTTCTTTCAAACACAGTAACGACTGAATCTCCTTGTTCATGTGCACAAACTAGAAACTTATCTGATGATGTAATATTAAAGTCTCTTGGGAATTCTCCGCCACTTTCTGTAATCGTCACTAATTCTAAGTGTTGACCATTTTCAAGTACTTTAAAAATTGCAATACTATCATGTCCTCTATTTGATACATACAAGAATTGTTGATCATGGGACAGTCTTACTGCTGCCAGTTTAGTATCTCCAGCAAAGTCTTCAGGAATTGTTAAATGACGTTCAATCTCTTCAAATTTGCCATCATTATACTTAGTCACACTGACAGTATTTGATAATTCATGCACAACGTATGCATATTTTCCATTATTATGAAATTCAATATGTCTTGTTCCATCACTGTCTTTAAATTGAGATTGGCTACAAAATTCAAAGCCATTTTCATCGAATGTATAAGTAACAATCCTATCTGCACCTAAATCCGTTACAGCAACATACTTACCATCTGGCGTTTGACTAATATAATGGGCATGTGGTCGGTCTTGTCTGTCATGTGAACCAGTTTGAAAATCATGTGCAAGTTCTTGAATCAAGCGTACGATTTCACCCGTATATGTGTCTAATTCATATATGCGTATAATTCCAGCGCCGTATACCGCTTCAAATAAGTATTGTTTATCATTTGAAAGTGATACATAACAACCTGTTCCAGCTGTTGAAGATAAACATTTGTTTAACAAACTTAATTTGCCATTTTCATCTATTTTCAAGCTTGCAACACCACATTGCTCACCTTCTTTAGTGATTCCATATAAAAAATGGTTATTACGTACTAAATATGTAGATGCTTCTAATTCAAATCCTGTTTCTAATAAATCTATACGTGACTGGTCTTCATTTAAATCAAAACGATAAATTCCTTTGCCGTTCTTTTTAGTATATGAACCAATATATCCTTGTGTCATAGCTTTAACCCCTCCATGTTAGTCTTACATCTATTTTATTAAATTTTAGCGCGAATTAACAATCATTTATCATGTACACACTTATAAAAACATCAACGAATTATATCCAATACTGAGAATTTTAGTTTAAGCTTTGGATTGTTAGCTAAAAGTCATATTAATAAAAATTATTAAAAACCTTTTAACGACTCAATAAATTCGCCGTCAGATATCTCATTTTATAAAGCATCATTCGCTAAATTCAGAGTAAATTTTATTATCTCTATTCATTTTTTTATTGCAAAATAGAACGTATGTTCGTATAATGTAATTATTAGATTGAGGTGAGTAAATATGACAAGTTATGAAGAGGAAACTGATTATCGCAATATTCCACTTGAATTATTAGATAACAATATACCTATGGGAAGAGGCATGATAAAATGGGCACCTTTTGCAACATTACCTGAACAGTTCGAAACAATTCAGCGATATATTATCGATCAGAATAAAATCACACGTCCCATATTATCAGATGATCAATTGACTGAATTAAATATCCGATTACATGAAGCATTACAATATGCGCAACCCGTAGAAATTAAATTTTATAATAATGGCTTTATTGATTCTCTCCGTTTAATCATTTATCGAATTGATGCTATAAATTATGAAATCGAAGGTCATATTTATAAATCACAACAACGCCAAAAACTTTCTGTGTTTGATATTTTAGATATTGTCTCTTTATCTTAATTTTTCTCAAAAAAAGGCAAGAACAATCAATATTGTTCTCGCCTCAGTATTATTAATTATTTTTACTTTCAATATCAGAAATAATTTCTTTAGTCTTTCTTTCGATATCTTCAAAATCTTTCTTGAAGATATATGCAAAAGCTACCACACCAACACCAGCAACTAGCGTTGTAATAGCAACCAAGCTAAATACGAATTTAAATACACATTTAATAAAATTCCACATCTCAATTTCACCTCTGTTAAATTAAATACCTGTCTACAGTTCATTATACTATCATATATAGAATAATCATTAAATATATACCCACTTTTCCGAAAGATACTCGTCAAATTATATAGCGAGCAAGTTAATGATTATTTCAAAAAATGTCGAGGATTCTCTAAATCATCGCGACATGACCTTAAATGCTAATGTTAACAATGACCTTTTCGTGAGTGCTAACTTAAGATTAATATTTATGATAAGATGATTTTAAGCTTTTAACTTAATATCCCCACCATCTATAAAAATATGTTTTAACTGATTGATAAGTTTTATACACTGAGAAATCACCTCAAAAAATGTTATATTTCATTTAGTAAAATATAACTTTATTTAGCATGACATTCAATATACATACGATTACTATTTATTTACAATATATTACAATAAAAAAGAAAGAGGAATGATGACATGCAACAAGTGACATCAGATATTATGACTTTTAGAGGTTCTCATTTCGATTTAGGTGTTGAAACTGCCAAATGGCTCCTTCAAACACCCCTGCTAAAAAATCGCGAAAAAGAATGGAAAAAACGTGTCCCACGTTTTGACATAGATGTAAATGAAACATATCAAATTTTCCAAACTTATGCTCCACAAATATGGGAAGAATTAATGGGACTGCAAAGTATACTTAAAATACCAACACGGCAAATTATACTAAACTTTGGCCATTACCGTTTTACCGATTTAAAAGAAAGTGGATGTACTGTCTTTCAAGGTAAGGACTTTATGGTTAGAAATTACGATTACCATCCTGCTACATACGATGGTCGCTATTTGTTATATCAACCTACCGATAGAGGATTAGCTCAAATTGGACCTGTATCAAGAGTCACAGGAAGAATGGATGGCATGAATGAGGCAGGATTAACTATGGGCTATAACTTCATGCATCGAAAGCATCCTGCAAATGGTTTTGTATGTTATATGATAGGTCGTTTAATTCTTGAAAACTGCCACGATGTGACGGAGGCAGTACATTTATTGAAAGACATTCCACATAGAAGCTCATTTAGTTATATACTGATGGACAAATCATTAAATCATGCCATTGTTGAAGTAACTCCGCGATCAATAGATATCCGTTACGATAATACATGTACAAATCATTTTGAAATACTCACACATGAAAATCGCAACTACACAAAAGAATCCAAAGAGAGATTAGCACGTACCATTTCACAAACTAATGAAAACTTAGATATGGATACGGTATTTGAGTTATTCAATCACCCCAAGTATGAAATTTATAGTAAATTATTCAAAAGTTGGTCAGGTACCATTCATACATCTATGTATCATCCTGAAACATTGACTGCCTACTTCGCTCTAGGTGAAAATACAACACCAGAAATTATAGATTTCAAATCATGGTTAGCTGGTCAAGAACTTAATATCACACATTTCACCGGTAAGATTGATACTGAATTAACATTTGCTAACAAATAAAAAGACACCGATATTAGAAAGTTAGTGTTTTCTAATATCGGTGCATATTCAAACTTTTAATCAATTCTAATATTTCCATCAATCGTATAAAACTCTAAAACATTATCGCTCTTGCCTACTTTTCCATTCGTAAACACTTTGTTCTTTACGACACTATTTCCAGTCCCAGGATTTAACTTTAATATCGTATCTTGAGGTTGCTTACCATACTTAAAATGAATATCTCCTTCTTTTGTCGAAGCTTTTGCGTCAACTTTTGATGGCATCTTTTCAAAATCAATATCACCATTATCATTTAAAAATATAGAATTGCTAATATGACTATTTTCAACCCTTAGCATTCCAATACTCACTTTAATATTACTATTATTTATATTGCTATCTCTTATATATGTAGGACTATTATTAGTCTTTGAATCAAGCGAGTCAATATGCGTATTAGTAATAGATACTTCACCATTAATACTTTGTATATTAGTATTATCTAAATTAACGCCTTTAATCTTAACACCGCCAGCTCCAGATATAATGTTCAAACGTTTAATCATTTTGTCCGGCATTTCAAGAGTTAATGTTTTCTTATTTTCGTGAAATGGATTCATGTCAATAGCGTAACCTCTTGTCTTTGACCTTTTGTCACTAATTTTCAATGTCTTATCATCTACATCAATTAATACATCATTGTCACCCTCATATTTAACCCTAAATTGCTTTCCATGTTTAATACGAAGTTCAGTACTATCTAAATTAATAGCTACGCGATTAAAAGCGTTATCCTTAAATGTTTTATCGTATTGTTTGGTACCGTATTTATTCTTATCATACGTAAACCAGATAATGGTTGCTGCAGTGAAAAACACCACAAACACAATAAGACCAATAAAAAAGAGTTTTTTCATTTTCTAACGCTTCCTTTAACGGTTTTAATATACCAAAGTAAATATTTTAAGATTAAACGGTAGATGTATTCTAAAATTTTAAATATAACAATGATACAAACTAATCCTAATCCTGAATATGATATTGCAAAAAACACATTACTAATCGAATCAACAATACCTCTAGATATCGCTGAAGCTAATAAAATAATAGGACAAAATAGTAACAACAACGAAATTAAAAATAAAGCTAATATAAATAAACCAACAATTGAAACCGGAATAAGAATTACAAAAATAGATAAAATGCCCAAACTTAGCGATGCTGCAACTGCTCTTGAAATATTTTCGAACGTTGGCTTTGACTCAGCGTAATCTATAACACTTCTTGCCTTCGTCTCAGTCGCAACATCTTGAGGATCTTTTAATTTCCTTAATATTTCTTCTTCATCAACACCATTAAGCTCTTGTTCATAGAAGTATCGTTCATACTCATACATTTTTTGATCGCGTAAATGTCTAGGTAACGCATCAAGTGCCGTCTCTAATTCATTTAAATAAGTAATCTTGTTCATATAGGTCACTCATCCTGATTAAATTATTCATTATCATTCTATACAACCTTAAGCCTATAAATTATTTACTAAAAAATTCAATACGCTTAATTTCTTGATCTTGATATAGTAAGTTTAATTTCAAATGATGGTCTCTATCAATATATTTTACTGATTCAAAATCATTACCAACATTTGATTTTTTATAACCAAATCCAAGATTATCGATTGCATCATTGATTGGGGAATCTATTGAGCCATCAAAGTTTGTTGATACTTTTTCATCTTTCACTAATATTATTCCCTTTACTACATTGTCCTTTTCTCTGACTTTAACAGTGAAATCAGGGTGTGCTTTGCTGTTATAAAATTTAAAACGGTCAATTTTGATTTTTTTATTCACTTCATAACCTTTACTATTAAACTTTTCATTTAATTTAACATTATTGATTTCAACAGCAGATAAATCTACAGTTTTCGTATGGCGATATTGATATAAACCAATTAATACACCAATAGAACAAATTAAAAATAAAGCAAATACAACCCATCGATTTTGAATACGCACTGATGTCACCCTTTCTTAATTCTTATTTAAATATAGCACAAGGTGCTTTCTGTTTCATCCTTAACAAAAATTAACATAGAATTTGCAATTAATTTATTTCATTACCTTTTATTAGCATAACTTGGTATAATGTTATAAATGCTAAAGGAGGTTTTTACAATGACAAATTTAGAAACTTATTTCAAAAATAGCCAGCCCTTAAATGAATACATCGAAGGAATGAAAACGAACAAAGATAATGTTCTTAACATTTATCAATCATTTGAATTACCAGAAAATGATTCACGCATCAACAAAATAAAAGAGATGAATTATTCTAAAGTATTAGTAATTACTGAAGACTGGTGTGGAGATGCAATGATGAATCTTCCAATTTTAAAACACATCAGTGAAGCATTAAACCTAGAAGTACGTGTATTCCATAGAGATGACGATACAAAATTAATCGATCAATACTTAACAAATGGAAAATCTCGTGCAATCCCTATTTTTGTTTTCTTAAATGATCAATTCGAACAAGAAACAGTTTGGGGACCAAGAGCAAATGAAGTCCAAAAATTTGTAACTGATGTTCGTGCCGATAAATTACCGAGCAAAGATCATCCAGACTATGCAGATTTAGAAAAAGAAACGCATTTAGTCATTTCAAATCGTTACAAAACAGATTCATCATTTTGGAAAGCCATTTATAATTCCATCCTAAATAAATTAGAAAATAAATAAAAAATATATAAAGACAAATTTTGAGGTTGGGAAGTTATTAAATTCCCAACCTCAAAATTATTTTTATTAAATGTCTTTTTTAGCGGCATATAAGATATTCAAAATGAAGAATATTACTATAGAACCTAATGAAATTACCCATTGCCAATTGCTAAAATCAAAGTTAGAGCTAATCATTATATCAGTTAAGTAAGCAAAAGGAATATAATCAAAAGCATCTAATATTTTATCACCGTATCTTGGAATCAATCTAATGAAAGGTTTAATAAACGGTACAATGAGCACTAAAAATACACCTAATGAAAATATCATTGCTGTTTTTTGTGATGCAAGTGTGATTAAGAATAAAAACAAGCCAAAGAATAATAAAAAGATTAGGAAGAACCATAAGTTATCTAGATATTTAGAAAACGCCAAATTCTTCCCATTACTAGATGCCTGCACAACAATCAAAATCGCATAATGAATTAATGCAAATAATATTGAAATTAAAATAATTGAAATTGTCTTCGAAATAATGTATCCAACGCGTGTTTTAACTTTACTCATATAAAGTTGAATTGTACCTTGTGAAAAATCACGCGTAATTGTCTTAACAACAAACATTAATCCAATTATTAACAATAACCATTTTGCTGCAGCAAATACAGATTCATAGACAATAATATGTTTCGGGTTATCCAAAGCATTTGCCATAAGTATACTTTGCGTTGCAATCAAACCAGATACGACTAGTATCGCTAAATATGTTAAAGGACTTTTTAAAATACTATAAAAATCATACTTAACTAAATTTAAGATTCTCATTATTTATCACCTCTTTGGTTAATATTGAAGTACGTATCACGTAATGAACTTTTACGTGTTTCAATATATTTCGGATAAATATCTAATTCAGATAATGCTTTAAGTATAGATTGATAATTTTTTTGTGCATTAATCATTAAATGTCCGTCTGCTTTGTCGACATTTTGTAGTTGGAAATGCTCTGCAAGATATTTTTCAGTTCTATCAAAGTCTTTATGATCAACAGTAACTATCGTTGTGTCAGATGCAACACCTTCCTCCATGTTAACATCTTGAACAAAATGTCCATCTCTCAGAAATACTGCTCTATCACAAATTAATTCAATATCTTCTAATTTATGACTAGAAATTAAAATTCTCATATCAAGTTCATTAACTAGAGACTTAATTGTAGTTAGTACATCGATTGAGCCATCTGGATCCATACCATTTGTAGGCTCATCCAAGATTAAAAATTTAGGTTTATTCATTAAAGATACTGCAATCGCTAACTTTTGCTTCATCCCCATTGAATATTTCTTAACTTTCTTTTTAATATAAGGTCGCATACCAAATGCATCTATAATTTTATCTGTGTATGCTTTATCAAAACCATTACCTAATACTTGTGCAAATAATTTCAAGTTATACAATCCTGATTTATTATCATATAATTTAGGGTGCTCAATTAAAAAACCGATATTATCTGCATTATCAATATCTACTTTTCCATCAAACTTAATAATATTACCATTCATTACTTTCATAACTGTTGTTTTACCAACACCATTTTTTCCTATTAATCCGACAATTCTACTATCGCCAAAATCAAAATCAATATCATTTAAAACGATGTTAGAGCCGTATTTTTTTGTAATATGTTCTAATTTCATCGACTGCCTCCTTTAAAAATTCAAACGTTTATTTTCTTGAGCTGTTTAAAATAATTGACAATAAGTACAACAATGCTTACAAATAGAAAACCAATATTTAATAAATATGAGTATAAATCTGGAAACGCTGATTGTTTTAAAACAAAATAATTTACTAATACGATAGCTATTGAAAATAAAAATGGTACTAAAATGATAACAGTAAAAACATATATGCCATAATGTACTCTTACTCTACGCAATTCCGTAAATCGACTGAACGCAATTGGTATAGATAAAAAGTTAGATATGACAAACGCATATGCTGTTGAAAAATAAATTGAATTTGGTTCAATCACTTCTGCTTGATATGCATATAAACTAATGACTAAAGTACCAATTAAAGTTAAAACAATACATGTAATATAGTTAGCATCCAATAATTGCTTCTTTGAAACTGGTAAACTCATATAAAAATAATAAGAATCATTGCCACCTAGTCTACGATTTAACCTAAATAAGTGACCAGCATCTAAAATCCAAATAACGAAAATTATTGCACTTACAAAAGATTGTAATAGATTAAAGAACTTTATTGATTCTAATGTTAGATATATAGGATAACAAATCAATAGTAAAACATAAATGATAAGTGTATATCGACGCAATTTAAAGTTCCTAATTAACAATGCCTTCATTTAAATACCCTCTTCCATCAACTTGATGTTTTCATGATATTTTGGTTTTCTCTTTTCAAGATAAACCATTAAATTCTCAATAGAAGGTGTTGTGATATTCACTTTATGCCCCAATATTTCTTTAAACACTTGTGCATATTCCGTTAATCCTATAAACCCTGTACGCTTATGTTCTTCAAAAATAAGTAAAGATGCTAATTCTTCGTCTATATCTGCGATATCACCACTCACAATTTGAAATCTTTGTAACAATTCGTCTTTCGAACCATTTAAAACAATTTCACCATCACTTAAGTGAATGATATAGTCTGCTATTTTTTCTAAATCTGAAATAATGTGCGTTGACATGAAAACTGTTTTATTCTCATCTATTAATTCTTTTTGAATAATATCCAGAAGTTCATTTCTTGCTAAAGGATCGAGACCAGAAGTCGGTTCATCAAAAATATATAGCTCAGCATGATGCGAAAAAGCTACTGCTAATGATAATTTCATCTTCATACCGGTTGAAAAACTTTTTATTGGTTTATTAATTGGTAAGTCGAATTTTTCAAGATAAAACTCAAAAATTTGATGATCCCATTTACAATAAAAAGACCTAACCATTTTTTCAAATTGTTTTGCAGTCCATCGCTCATTAAAATAATTTTCAGCGTAAACAAAACCAATTTTATTCTTAATTTCGATAGGATTACGAGCCATATCATCTTCGAAAACTCTAATCTCACCTGATAAAGGTTCATACAAATCCATGATCAACCTAATTAATGTCGTTTTACCAGCACCATTTCTACCAATAAAGCCTGTAACAAATCCTCGAGGAACATTAAATGAAATATTTTTAAGTTGAAATTGATCATACTCATATGTGACATTTTTAACTTCTATTGCATTCATGACGATTCCTCCTCATAAATAAAAGTTAAAATTTCTTGAAGTTCCTCAAGTGGCATTTCAATGGCTTGCGCTTCGTTAACTAATTCTTTAACTAAATTTTCAATAGTAAAAAATTGTTTTTCTTTAAGAATGGCACTATCTTGTTCTTTAACAAATGTTCCCTTACCTCTAATAGTAGTAACAAATCCATCTTTCTCTAAATCTTCATAAGCACGCTTAGTAGTGATTAAACTGACTTGCAAATCTTTTGCGAGTTCTCTCATCGATGGTAAATGCTCACCAGGAGCAACATGACCTTTTAAAATATTTTGTTTAACTTGCTGCTTAATCTGTTCATAAATCGGGAAATCACTACTATTTTTCAAAATTATTTTCATCAATGTCCCCCTTCCGCAATCTGTATATATACAATATACACAATATGCACAGTTTTGTAAATATACACAACTTACTATCATACTGGTTCCTGTATAAAACGATGATTTTAATTGTTAGCGCATTGTCTCGTTTTGCAACTGCTTTTCGCTACTCCAAACTAATTCCCCTAAAATGAAAAAAAGACTGTCAGAACGAAGCTTCTAATGCATGATAAATTTCAATCGCATATAAGCAGGCGTTTTAAACAGTCTACTACTATTCGTTGTTTTTACGTCGATCATTACTTCTACTAATAAAGGCACAAACCATGAACATAATCGCAGCTAATAATAATTTAATGCCTTGGCTTTCATGATTCGTGGCTTGTAAATAATAACCTATAATAAATAATATAATTGCTAATATAACAAATACTTTTGTTAGATGCTTCATCCTCATTCACCTCAACACCGACATTATAACAAATATATCAATGATTAATAATGAAAACCTCACCTTTATTTTATAAGTAATACATATTCCCAATAAAATATTGCAACAAATCAATTCTTTCAAAATGATTTTTGATTGCGGTATATTGTGTTCAATGATATTATTTAACTGTATCCACAGAATTATACTACACAACCCCAAGTCTGGTACCAGCAGACTCGGGGTTTTTTATGTGTGTAAGATCATTTTTTATTTTTCCATTTCAATTCTAACCAAAGTCGAAAAATAATAAGTAAGCCACCTGTAATTAGTGTCATCATCCCATCTTGCCACCACATCATTACACTACACCTCCATTCGACTAAAGTATCATACTGATGGATGACCTATACATATTCTAACATAAAAATAGAACATGTGTTCGTATTTTGGTGGTGAATTTTACATATTATTCGTTTGTTCAACAACAACGCTTTATCTTTGGTATAATTGAAGATAATATATAGGCATACAATTTTTTTAAAGAGAGGTTAAGCAATAATGAATCCTTTAGCCCAAAGCTTAAATGAACAACTTCAACAGTCAAACGCAACTGCACTTTCAATGTTATCTAATTTAGGTCAAAATATGTTTTATCCAAAAGGTATTTTATCTCAATCTGCCGAAGCAAAAAGTACAAAGTATAATGCAACAATTGGAATGGCGACAAATAAGCACGGGAAAATGTTCGCGCCATCATTAGAGGCTATGTTTAATGATTTAACGCCTGATGAAATATTCCCTTATGCACCACCTCAAGGCGTAGAAGAGCTACGTGATTTATGGCAACAAAAAATGTTACGTGACAATCCTGAACTTTCAATTGAAAATATGTCACGTCCTATTGTTACGAACGCACTAACTCATGGTTTGTCTTTAGTTGGCGATTTATTTGTAAACCAAGGCGATACCATTTTGTTACCAGAACATAATTGGGGCAACTATAAACTTGTGTTTAATACAAGAAACGGTGCCGACATTCAAACATACCCTATCTTTAATGAAGAAGGTCACTATACAACTGAATCACTTGTAGAAACTTTACAATCATACAATAAAGATAAAGTCATTATGATTTTAAATTATCCAAATAATCCAACTGGTTATACACCTACACATGATGAAGTAACTACAATCGTTAATGCAATTAAAGCATTGGCTGACAAAGGTACAAAAGTTGTAGCTGTCGTCGATGATGCATATTATGGTCTTTTCTATGAAGATGTATATACGCAATCATTATTTACTGCTTTAACAAACTTAAAATCAAACGCAGTATTACCTGTTCGCTTAGATGGTGCAACAAAAGAATTTTTCGCATGGGGATTCCGTGTTGGATTTATGACATTTGGTACATCTGACCAAGTAACAAAAGATGTCCTAGAAGCGAAAGTAAAAGGACTTATTCGAAGCAATATCTCTAGTGGACCACTTCCAACACAAAGTGCCGTTAAGCATGTTTTAAAAAATAACGAGCAATTTGATAAAGAGATTGAACAAAATATCCAAACATTAAAAGCACGCTATGAAGTAACAAAAGAAGTCGTTTATGCTGATCAATATCGCTCTCATTGGCAAGCATACGACTTTAATTCAGGTTATTTTATGGCAATTAAAGTTCATGATGTAGATCCTGAAGAACTTCGTAAGCATTTAATTGAAAAATACTCAATTGGTGTCATTGCTTTAAATTCAACAGATATACGTATTGCATTTAGCTGTGTCGAAAAAGAAGACATACCTCACGTATTTGATGCAATTGCCAATGCGATTGATGATTTAAGATAACAAATTGAATTCGCATTACCATTTATTGGACTGATGGAAACGTTTTTGAACTGCAACCAGTCAAGTAGAAAATTAAATAATTAAAATTAATGGTTGATTTTGTTGTTAAACAGAATCAGCCATTTTTAATGTAATTCTTTCATGATTAAAGAAATGTATAAAATCATGAATTGTTTTTATAGCTTCTTCTACACTATTAAATTTAAAGTGCTTATTTCCCCTGAAAACTTCGCGTTGAGAATATATAGAAAAAGCACCTCACGCCTGTGAGATGCCTTCTTTAATTAGAATTTCAAATCCATATCTATTTTTTTAATGTCTGTCGCTTTAAATACTTTCCAATTTTTTACTTTTGCTTTCAAATCAATGACTTCAGATGTGCCATCTTTAAAATAAACTTTATATTTAATACGTTCTGCCCCATCGATATCAGATTGTTGAACACCTTGATCATTAGCTAAAGTTGATTTTAATTTTAGATTCAAGTCTTCAAATGTAATTCGATTTGCATGAGTAAATCTAAAATGATGTGAAAGTAATTCGGGATGTCCATTTAAATAAACTGGTATCGTTACTTTAGTAACAATATTTTCGTCCTTACCCTTTCAATGGTTATGTTGTTTCACATTAATTTCAATGTTTTTAATGTCACTTGCTTTGAATAAGTTACCTGTTATTACATTAGATTTTAAATCTATTACTCTTTTAGTTCCATTTTTAAAATGTACTGTGTATTTTGCTTGTTTTGCAAATTGAATATCAAGGTCTCTAATACCTCTATCGTGTTTTAAAACTGATTTCACTTTTGCATTTAAATCTTTATTGCTAATCAATTCTTTATTTGGGAATGCAATACTTGATAAAATAGGTGCTGAAGTTCCATTTACTGCTATTGTGTAAGGTACTTGCGTAGTTACTTTTGCTTTATCTTTTGAAGCAATTTTTACATCAACATTAATATCAATTTTTTTAATATCGCTTGCTCTAAATAGGTTACCTGAGAAGATATCAGATTTTAAATCTACCACTTTTTTAGTTCCATTTTTGAAATGTACTGTGTATTTTGCTTTTTTCGCAAATTTCAAGTCAATCTCATTGATTCCTCTATCATACTTTAATACTGATTTTACTTTTGCATTTAAGTCTTTATAGCTAATCAAATGTTTATTTGAAAATGTTAAGTTTGCTAAAAGCGGAGTAGAAGCGCCATTTACTGCTATTGTGTATGGTACTTGTGTATTTGCTTTCACTTTTTCTTTAGAATGTTTCTTTAAATCAACATTGATGTCAATTTTTTTAATATCACCTGTATTAACTAAGTTTGCTGTATAATTATTAGATTTTAAATCTACCACTTTTTTAGTTCCATTTTTATAAAATACCGTATAAGATGCTTTCTTAGCATTGCTTACATCAATATCACTAACACCTCTGTCGTATTTTAAAACTGATTTCACTTTATACGTTAAATCTTTATAACTAACATTTGTATTTTTAGGAAGTGCTAAATAAGATAAAATATTTGAAGTTATACCATTCAATGTAATTGTATATTGCACTTGACTCTTCGCGTGCGATTTATGATAAGTACTATGTGATTGTTGTTTTGATGCCGATGCTTCATTGTTAATGAAAGTTGCTCCTGTTGTTGCTAAAACACCTAGTGCTAATGTTGATGTAATGATTGACTTAAATTTCATAATTATCTCTCCTTTTTGAAATTCGATTTTACACATTCATTATAGCCACGATTTATCACAATTTTGAATTAACTGAATATTAATAATAAATTATCAATTTGAACACTTCTTTAACATACCTAAATATTCTTTTAAAGTCGCTTAACTACAAATTTACACTTCTCAAAAGTGTTGTCTTTATTTCTTCCAATCAATACACCGAAAAAGATATCTAAATATCTACATTATCCTTACTTCTCAATGTGTTTATCAACTGTATGTATATCATATTTATATTTGAAAACCATTTGCTTAAAAATATAAATTCGATTTAATAATTAATTTAAATTCAGTTAATCCCTTAAATAGTTAATTCGTTGTATGCTATTAATAAGGAGTGATACTGATGATAAAAAAAATAAAATCTAATTCTTTAAAAAAAGTTGCAACTATTGCATTAGCCAATTTAATATTAGTTGGAGCGCTTAGCGAGAGTAACGCTAAAGCCGAAACTAAGAAAGATGATACTGATTTGAAGTTAGTGAGTCATAATGTTTACATGTTATCGACCCTACTGTATCCGAACTGGAGACTTTTAACATAAAATTACTTATCATTCAAAAAGTAAAACAGCATAATATCAAGGTTTATAACTTTATCATTATCAATAATACCTCATATAAAATAAAATTTTAGGGACTTTTTAGGGACTTTAAATTTAAAATTACAAGTTTAATAGAAACATCAAAATAATCACATGTTTGTGTGGAATGTACACCCCAAAAGCTAGACTGAAAAATCTATTTTTTGAGGTGTATTTTTATAGGTAAATATAATAAATTAGAGTAGACAACTCAGAATTCCAATTTTATAATAATATTGCTTGACATATCAAACTAGATAGTACTATTTTGAATATATTATTATAATCAAAAATTCATTGTAAACTTTTAGACAAAAGGAAGTAATAAAAACGTGAAATTTAAAACAACTAAAGAATGTAAAAGTAATAATATCTTTAAAAGAAGTCAAGAAATTAATAATAGAGAAAGTGAAAAGGGTTGTTTATGGGGCATTAGCATGTTGATTCTACTTTTCTTATTGATTCTGTTTGGAATAACTGCTTGTTCATCAAGCATTCACTTTATTAATTAGATTTTTTTACTTGGAGGTATCATGTGAAGAACCATACAAATATAATTAATATCTTATTAGTTATAGTCAACTCATTAACTCATTTTCTAACTCTAAACACCTCATTTTTTAATAGTTCAGCATCGGATTTCTGTTTTATCATAGGGGCTATATTTTTCTTGATCGGAATTTTTGTTGCAATATACGGTATGAAGCGAGCAACATATTGGTTAAACTTATTGATTTTATTTACCAATATTTTTTATTTTCTACACTTCTGTGTTTTACTTTTGTTAAAATATATAGGATTTAAATTATTTATTTATGAAGGGTGTGTATTGTTATTTACCTAATTTATAGTCTAATTGTCTATTTCATCTGCATTATAAATTTTTTCATAATGGCTGCACCATTCTTAATGACTAATGCTGATTATGTATGGACGCCTATGACTACAGTTACGTTATTTATTTTGAGTTTGATTATTTTCTTGATATTTATAAAAACAAAAGATGTCGTTCATTTAACAATTTTCATATTAAACTTACTTTTTTCAATACTTTATTGTTTGCCTATACTGTTTTATTTATGAACACTTTTATATTATCTAGAAAATTAAAACCACCCGTAAAAGGGTGGTTTTTTTAATATTTACTTTTTAGTGCTTCGTCAATTTCGTTATAAATCTTTTGAAGTTGATATTTTGCTTCTGACATTTTCTTAAAGTCTTTTGACTTAAGAGCATACATTGCTTTTAGACCTGAAATTTTTATAGTTCGCTTATAATAAGTGTTTAAACTTCCAGTAGCTAATTCATTAACATTTAGTTCATCTAATAACGATTTTAATTCATTAGCTAACTTTTCGTTTTGATATTCATTCGATGTTGGCAAGCTTGTGCTAGCTTGTGCCTCATTTTTATCTAGATTAGTTACTAGTGGTGATGCTAAAACGATTGCTAAAGTTCCCGCAAGTATAGATTTTCTAATTTTCATTTTTTATTCTCCTTAGTAATTAGTACTAATTTATTTTAATGACTAACTAAAAAAAAGTACATTAATTATTCATTAACTATATAGATCTTCTTATTAAATGAAAATTAATAAATTATCAAATTGACATACCTTATTGTATTTATAGAAAAACAAAAAAAGGTAAGCACCGAAATGCTTACCTACTTCCCATAAACAATATAACACATATACATTGATTTGGAAAGCGCAAAAATAAATTTAATATACTAGCCCGAAGGGGAGCAATACATAAAAAATGAAAGGCGCTCCTTGAAAACGCCCAAGGTAATATTAACATAAAATGGCTACTATTGCATTATCTAATTTTATTTAATTAAAACAAATATATAACACAAAAAAACTAGCCCGAAGGCTAGCTTATGAATAGATGAAAATTTGAACACATTGCTGTGTCTAAAATGATTATAGCATAATTTTAAACTATTCTATAATAAATTAATTAACTTCATATGAAACTTTACACACTTTTTTTCAAACTGCGCTAAAATTACCAAAACTGCTTATTCTATTACCTGCCTTGTCTACCTCTCCTGTCGCTATATAACGACGTTGTCCACTATTAGCAATATAAGTAATCCATCTATAGCCATTGATGCAATATGCGCCGTCATATTTGATCGTTGCGTTATTGGGTAATACACCTGTAATTCTTGAATTAGTTGAATAGCCATCCCTCACGTTATTACCTTTAACATTGGCAACTGTGTAATAACCAGTCTCTTTTTTATACGGTACATTGTTTTTATCGAGTGTATAACCTGCTGGCACTGGTGAATTCTTTTCATTTTTAGCTGGTGTTTTAACATTACTGATACCTGATACACACTTCCAATAAAAATAACCACACCATTTAAGATGCGGTGTAGCGACTGTAATATTTCTATGTTGTTGAGATATATGTATCGAGTGAAGGGCAAAAAGGATATCAATTGCAGGATAAGTGTTAGGTTACTAGGCCACTTAACAGGCTATATAGTTCACTCCTACTATATACAGTTAATTATAACATAAAAAGCACCCCGTAAACTATTATACGGGAATGCTAAAGTCATATATACTACGGGGGAGTAGTATGAAAACTATGCTCTCTATCATAAGAAAAAAACACCCAGTGACATGCTTGGGTGAACAAGGATAGATGTAAATAGTTGATGCATGTGTAACACATCATAGCAAAAAGCTAGCCCGAAGGCTAGCTATAACATACAATCTAAAAAGACGTCCTTTGAATACGTCTAGAAAGATTATAACATAAAAAAATAGGCAAGTACCGAAGTACCTGCCTAAAAAAGGATTATCCACTTTTTCATCCTAACTGATTTCTCCCCATAAGTCACCTAATATCTGATTAGGTGGGGAAGAGCCATTCGTGCATGAATGAGAATTTGATGAAAGATAATTTTCACTACACATATTCAAGCAAGACATTGCTTTCTATAATAAACAACTATTTTGTTTTATTTCTTTTCTATAACAACCTTTGTAATTAAGTTGAATCCAGGGTTTTTAATATGCTCTGATAAATCTGGGACAACAAAACCTTTTTCTGTTATAGGGAAAGACTTCGTTTCTTCTTTTTTCTTATTCTTATCATAATAAGTGACTTCGATCTTTGCGCTTGGATCTAATTCAACTACTCTAAACGCTTTATATGCTGTCGCATCTAATGCCCATTCGACATAGTATTCAATTTTTTCTTTTGTAAGTGTAGTCCCAGGTTTAATAGGAAACTCGACATAACGAGGGGATAGCAATTCATTTTCTTTACCATCAACTCCAGTCACATTTACCATCAAATACGGGCCTGTTGGTTCAAAATAACTCGCGTCATCGCCTTTTTTATATTTTCCTTTGTCGAATGAACTTGATGCACTTACCTCATTAGTAATTGAAGAAAATGAGAATAATAACAATAAAACAGTTAAAAATAATAAACTTCTTTTGAGCATGGCGCTTCCTCCAAATATAATATATTTGTTTTTATTTATCTCTTTTTATAGCTAACACCCTTATTTAAGATGATAAATATCAACAACTTCATTTTATATTGAGAAAATATTAAAAATCAATAAAATATTAAAAGAAACTAAACTTACATTAAAAAATAATTAACAAATATTTAACATTTTAACCTAAGAATTAAAACACTTCTTTCACAATCAATCTCTCATGCCATATCCACTCATTATGATTGTTCCAATAAATGCGACACCAACCATCTATAATTTCAAACACATATATTAATGTTCCAGGCGCGTATACAGCCTGTCCAACATCGAATCTATAGTTAGTACGATTATCACCGTATCTAGTGGCTGAAGTAGCACCTAAGCCGTCGATTTTCGCATTAAAATAAGCACCTTTTGACCATTTAAGCTTATAAGGCGCTTTACTTCCAACTGTTATTTTACTTGCAGATTTACCGACTGCTTTTTGAGCAGGTGGTTTAACTTTATTTGTGATCTTATTCATTAAGCCCTCACTTTTATACTTAGGTCTAATAAAGTGAGTACAGCCGTAATAATTATCCCAACGTAACTTTGCAGGCGTATTTGCGTTACCGTCATAGTTCTGTTCCAAAATTAAAAATTGGTTTGTATTACCACCATTAAACACTAAACCAATATGACCGTATTGTTTATATATTCCTTTGGTAAATACAGCCACATCACCTATTTGTGGAACAAACGATGGTGTGTTTTCATATACTGTTGCCATGTTTTTAAAATCGTTATTGATTGCATCTTTTGCATTTCCCCACATTCTAATTTCTAACAACCAATAAATGTAATCAACTGCTAAATCTGCACATTGGTAACCATACCAACCGTCAAAATCAATATATCTACCTTGATACCAACGTAACCTTGCTCTTGCTTCACTGTATGTTTTCATTATTTTACCTCCTAGTATTTTCTTCTTGGTTCTTCATATTCTAAAGCTTGGTGGCTATCACCTATACCTTTAGTAGTCGGGTCTTGAATCACACCAGTTAATACTAAAAATCCTAATATAGCGTTTAAACCGTCTGTTAATTGCTCTGTATAAACTTGGATATCATACCCAATAGCTTTTGCGATGTTTTGAGCAAATAAAAAGATAGCTGACAATATCGCTACCCAAAATGATTTTTGTTTCATTCTAATTTTCCAATTAATCATATTCTTATCTCCTTTTACCCAAAATAAAAAGACGACTAATAAGCCGTCTATTTGATATTTATATTATGGTGTGTTAATTTATATATAGAAAAAGGGCAACATGCGCAAACATGTTACCCTAATGAGCCCGTTAAAAAGACGGTGGCTATTTTAGATTAAAGATTAAATTAATAACCATTTAACCATCGAAACCAGCCAAAGTTAGCGATGGTTATTTTTTATTGCTTAATTCAATAAGCTTGATTACTAGACCTATCAATGCAATAAGGAATAAACCAAACTGCAACATGGTACTAATTGTAATCATTAGGCGTCTCCTTTCTAAAGATTTCAGTAATGCCACCATAGGCACCACCTCCTTATACTCAGATAGCCACCATCTATCCAACTTGCTCACTTCTGCATATTACCATAATTACAACAATAAATAAAAAGTCAGTACCGAAGCACTGACTAAAACTCATTTACATTTACCGAACCAAAAACATGTCCAGAAACTATAACCAAAGATTAGTTTAAACATTTTATTCACCTCTCTTATATGCCCATAAGCATACGCAATAATGCTATAATTAGCGACCCAAATATTGTCCCAACTAAACCAAGCACCCACATTTTCATATCACGTATGTTCTTATCATTTTCTTTCTTATTCTTTTCATCTATTTCTCTTTCTTTTTGAATAGCATCTAAGGTTTTATCTAATTTAATGTTAACTTGCTCTTGGGTTTTTTGACCTAATTTAATTTCGTTGAGTGTGCTGAGCATTGTTTTATCATTCTCTTCTAACCTTCTGATGCGCCATTCATGTTCGTGTTTTTTGAACCACCCCAATTCAGTACACCCGCTTTCTAAAAGAATAAAGATTATGAGTATCTAACTCATAGCTTTTCATACTGTTTCAGTGTTAACTGTTACCTCTGGAGATAAATCTGATCTTTCAACTACTTCTTTAACTACTTTCACACGTTGTTTTTTGTTAGTTAATTGATATAACAAATTTAACGTCTCCGCAATTTTCTTAGCGTTTTCTTCAGATTTAAAATCTTGAGCATGGTTAACCAATTCAGAAGTTGTAAAACTTCCTGTGAAATCTTGATATACTACACGTTCTGTACCTTCTTTGTCGATTTGTACTAAAATAAACCTTTCTGTATTGTTGATAATTTCTTTTGCCATAATTAAATGACCTCCTTAAATTTTTGTATAAAAATAGTGCTAAGGATTACTCTTCCTCAGCACATTGTTGATTTTCTTTATTTTCTTGTATATACGCTTTTAACATCGCGTTTTCTTGTGTTAACCTCATAATTTCCTGTGATAAATAATGAATTGTATATTCAGGATTAGCTTGTAATCCTTGTTTGTTATCCTGCATTCTTTGACTCCTCCAATTTCTTGATTCTTAGTTGTTGTTCTTTGATAACAGGGATAAGATGAATCCATAGACGATCATACGCTATACCTTCAATTTCTCCTTTGTCATCATACGTGACAAACTCTTTTAATCCTAAATTCTCCACCTCTTCAGCAATCAAACCTACGTATCTATCAAGTTTATAGGTGTCTTCCGATAATTTTCTATCTTCTCTCAGCTCTCTAGCTAAAATTTCAGACTCAGCTTTATCAAACCACGTTCTAATAGGTAAGTTAAGAATAGCTTTTGAATGTTCCAGTTGTTCATCTCTATCGTTATATTGATTTTCGATAGATAACTTGTATTTACGCGCTGATGTCGAACGCCCAATTGTGCCAGCAGAAGTAATATGCAAATTAGCTGCGGCCGAATAAGTACGTCTATAAATTGAGTTAGAAGCTATCCTATCTCCTGCATCATCTGAACCTACAGACAGTAGGTCTGTACTCTGTATATGAATATACCTATTACCATCACGTCGTTTCAGCATATTAAATTTGCCATACCCTGCTTCGATTGTTGTATCTCCACCTGTTGCATATCGTCCATTAACAATTTGAACAAGACCTTTATTTCTTTCTTTAGAAAACCTGATACCCGCACCGTAATCATAGTTCTCATCAGAACCAAACATAATATAACCGTCACTCGAATAAGCATTATCTGCATTAGACAGCGTGAATGCAAATCGGTTTAATCCAGGCACTTTGTCTGTGTTTGGATATAAATACACCGGTGCCTGTTTGCTTTTGATATTCGATGAAGCGTAAGACTCCAGAACAACCCGATTATTATCTGACGTTAGTGCAACGACACCACCATAGGAATTGATTGTTATGCCATTCATACCGCTATCACTGTAAGTTTTATCCCACCATTGAATAGTACCGGATGAACCTCCGTCTTCGCCTTCTCCATCAATATATGTTGAAATACCAAAATGTGACATATAAAGTGAACCGCCTGCGGTATTATTTCTAAACCTTAGATGTCCATCTTTAAGACGTGTGAATATATCATCGGTTGATCGTTTGCCTTTCCAAGTTCGTTGTACGATTCCGCCAAGTTCAATAAAATCATTTTGAACTTGTACATAACGGTTAGCATTTCCGCCTTTAATACCAATTCTATTCACATTGATGTCAAGACCCTCTCTTGATAAATTAAGGCTGTTGACAATATCGGTTTTATCTACTTTATCTCGCATATTTTGGATAAGAAGGTTTATTTCTCTATTACCGTTAATATCAATTTTATCAGCATTTAATCTAATACCACGTGGCCCCACATTTAAAGCTTGAGCCACTCCGTTATCATCATATCTGATTGTTGTTCCATCTGTAACGTTTTGGACAATCTCGTTTAATATATTTGAAAGTGTACGATTGGTTGCATTAAACTCTTCTTTAGTAGTTCTTAATTTGATTTCCTTACCATTTTGTATAATTTGAGAACCATAGCGAGTCAATGTTTTCCTCTGTGCATCTGTGCTTTCTTTGACCTTGTTGTCTGTATAAGCATTAGCTTTCTTTTCAGCGTTTCTAGCCTTTAGTTCTGCGTTTTGTTTTGCCTCTTCAAGTTTAGCTTGAGCATCTTGTATAGCGCGTTGCTCTTCTTCCGAAATTTTACCATCAGCATACGCTTGCGATTCCTTCTCTTTAAGATCATCTTGAGCATCAATGTATGATTTTAAAGCTTCTTGCGCTTCTTGATTTGCTTGTTCAATACTTGCTTTAATCTCAGGATTATTGGACAAATCACTTAACTGGTCATCAGTATATTGTTTTTGTTCTTCCAATCCGTTTCGATATTCGTTTAACGTAACTTTATCTTTGATTTCACCTTTTAAAGTCGTTCTCTCAGCTTCAGCAGTATCTAAACGTTCAACAATACCGTCTTTGTCTGTTTTATAGTCCGATGTTTTTACATAGTCACGTAATTGTTCTTTTGTGGATTCTCTAGCTGCTTCAATAGCTGATTTAACAACATTAGGTTCTCCGACTAACTGCAAATCTTCATTCACCGTTAAACCAAATTTTGTTGCTATTATTTCCAACGCTTCTTTATATTTTTCATCAGTGTATTGTGACTGTAATAATTTAAATCTATCTGAAATGGCCATTTTGACATCTTCTACATCTGTATAAACATCTTGTAATTTCTTTCTATACTCAAGAAATAAAGCTTGTGTATCTACCAACCGACCAATCGTTGCAGTTTCGGGTGTCATAGATTCTAAATTATTTTTAATTTGATTATAAACATCAATCACAGCGTCTAAACTTGCTTGTAAGTCCGCTTTCAAATCATTATCTACTAAGTACTCGCTATTCAGTAATTCTGTAGCTTCTGACAAAAGACTAGCGTGTTGTATAGATAAATTAATAAAAATATTGTTTAATTCACTGAATAGCGCTTTCTCTCTTGTTATACCACCTAATTTTTCAACATCATTTGGTGTTGCTTCAATCCATCGACCATTCCAATATCTACGCAAGACAGCAACATCAGGGTTACTTGTATCATACCAAAGCATATCATTGACTGGATTTTCTGGCGGTGTATCACTTTTGTGTATTTTGTGTTCAAAGTATTCTAATTCACCATCTACAACATCTTTAACTATAGTGTTGATATTGCTAATATTATCGTTTAACTTTTGATGTATTATGTTCAATCGCTTGTTAAACTCTTCTCGTAATTCTGATTCTTTGAACTCTTTAGGTTGACCGAATGTATATGTGCTATTTTCTGAAATTATGTTATATTCTTCGGCAATAACTTCTGCCTCTACATACAATGGCGGGTTAAAATCTCTATGTTTTACTCTGACTGTATCACCAATTGATATAATCTCGTGCGGATACGTAACTTCCAAATCAGTAGAAGTAATCTCATATGACATAACTGCCGACTTACGTTTATTTAACTCTGTTTTGGCTAAAGAACGCAACCGTGTTTCATTCATATTTTGATCATCTGATTGAGGTTCGTATATTCCCCAAATATAACGGGTAGGTAAGTTGAATTGACTTTGTGCTTCGTCATCAGTCACAACTAACTCTAAACGCTTTCCTTTGTCATTTTCGGGTCCCACAGCAATTAATGCTGTTTTGATTTCTGACATATCAATCTTCCTAGTTAACCCAACCAAATCTTTACTATACTCAATTTCTTTACCTTTGAATAAGCTGTTTTTCTTTTTGAGTACCACATATCTACCTTTGACGGTATTAGAACTAAGCTCTATATAAAAATCCAATACCATTTTATAGGTTGTACATAATTGCTTTAAAACTTCATATCTAGTTTGATAAGAAGTCCATGACGTAGTACGTAAGCCATCGTATTCGGTTTGTTCAGAAACTTCCCAACCTGTATCGCTCAACACATCTTTCAATGCTTCTGAAGTTGTCTTTTTCTCAAATTTGCCTGGTGCATACGGTTTAGCTGTTGTTATATCAGCAAGATAAGACGCTATACATTCTATCTCTGTGTAGCCGTCCATCGTATCTTGAACCCAGTTAATAATAAATTCACGCCATTGTTTGTTTGAATCCCTTATAATAACACGATGTCGTTCACGGAACTTTTCAGCTCTTTCTGATGATATGAGCAGTTCAAGCATTTCTGAATTGTCATTAACATTACGTTTATGAATCGCTCTAACTAAGGAAGGGTCATCAGTAGAAAGGAAATCTATAATCTTGTCGTTAAAATCTAAAACATGTATCACACTCTCATCTCCTTTCTATAAATATCTATCTTGCCATTTAACCGTCGTATCAAAGACGTTTTCAGGTTGTATGATTAATTCACTGTACCCAGAATCAACATTGAAATAATTACTTCCAAACGATTTCTCGCTCAACATTGGTTCCTCATTGATGACAACACTTTTTGCTTGCATATCTATTTTTACTAAATCACCTTTTTGTATAATGACATCCCTTGCGCCTTTCGGTTTTGGTAGAATCTCCGTATTGAATGAACCTAATCCATTCATCTCCATCCACTTATAACCATTATACTTCGCACTATAGATAGCTATGATAGAAGCTGGACGCTGATAAAACTTACCGCCATCTATCCACTCTTTCTCATCCATATCAATAGGTTTACGTCTATCTGGGTCTTTAATGTGATCAAATTTCCAAGTTTTAATAGAAAATTTATTACCTACTCTTCTGAGCCGCATATAAACAACGATTCTGTCCAAGTTATACATTATCGGTTTATTCTGATAGTCGTATATCTTTTTGGGGTCTCCTTTTTGGTTATACAACGTAACAACAATATGTCCTATTTTTCTATCATGATATTTATTTTCATAACCAATAGAAGCAAGTAACTTACCATCACTATCATAAATATGTTGTGCTGTTCTTCCGGCACCTTTACCTTTTTGTTCAACAATACATTTATAGGTAATTTGAAAATCTGTCATCGCTTTAGGGAGCCCTCGTTTCGTGCCAGCACCAACCCAACCTTTTGCATCAGGAAAATTAGTTGCTTTATATCCTTCGCCAAGATTGGATATCACAAAGTCACCGCCGACTTTACCACCTAAATCATTACTTGGAATATCTTCAGTAATCATCTTAGTCCAACCTTTGAAATCACGAAACTCACTATGATAAACAGGAGGCATGTAATCCTTAACTTCTTTGGTTACCTCATCATCACCAACCATAAAATAATCTTCATCATTTTTAGTGATCATAAAGTAACTAGATGGTTTAATTGCTCGGGCTTCAACAATTAAAGGAGTGTCAGCAGTCCCACTATTTACAACTGAAACTTGG
Source organism: Staphylococcus argenteus (assembly GCF_000236925.1). NCBI lineage: Bacteria > Bacillati > Bacillota > Bacilli > Caryophanales > Staphylococcaceae > Staphylococcus > Staphylococcus argenteus. Next base: position 1,980,465 of record NC_016941.1, read on the forward strand.
TCTGAAATCGCAGTATTTTTATTTCCTGTTACTGAATATTTGTAAGGGTCTGTTAGTACTACTTTGATAGTGAACTTAACAGGTATTGTAAATTCTTTGTGCAGCTTTATTGGTCCTTCGAAATAAGCGTTCCAGTACCAATCTTTAGATTTGAATTGTAATTTAACTTGTTCCTCGTAGTTAAAAAACTTTACTAATTCATTCAAGACGTCATCATATGTTTTAATGCCGTTGTGAGATAAATAGTCATTACGTACCACTAAAGGTATATCAAAACTATAAGATTCAAGCCTACGCCCTTTATATATAGCCCCCGAACGTCCATCTACATTTTCTGTTTTTAAAACATAATTAAAAGAGGGTATTTCAAACCCTCTTTCGACATACAACCAAGGAATTGTTTTGTTGTTCACTTTAATAGTGTCTATCATTGAATAGCAATTCCTCCTTTTCTAAACTTTACTTTTGTTGATTCTTGCCTTTCTCGCTTTTCTATAGACGCGTTCACCTTTTTATCAAAAGCGTATTCGTCAATAATCGGCTGATAATCTTTATCTGCAATCACATCGTTGGATTGCGCTATTTTCAGTAATAAAGCTATTTGTTGTTGCTGTTGTTCAATCATTTTCAATAATAAGCTTGGGTCATCAAACCCATTTACACTAGACAATTGACTAGGACGCTTATTTTTACTCGCTTTTCTCCCTCTTACTTCTGCTGCTGCATAATGCAACATCTTCATTGCATCATTTCTACGAGCTGGATCTGTTGGAATAATCCATTCTGGATGACCGTCTTCACCTAAGTTATACCAACCATCAAAAACTTTTCCACCTGTAGCATATGCGTAATCACCAGCACGCTTAAATCCATCCCAACCGTAGCGTCTAACAATGTACTGCATTGCTGAAATACCTTGATGAACCGGATTATTAAAGTTAGTATATCCACGTTTAGCGTTTGCTCTAAAAGTTGAGCCGATGATTTGGAATAATCCTCTTGATGGGTCTCCTCTTTGAGCATTAATATCCCAATTATTCACTGCATTTGATTGATAGTTACTTTCACGCTTTGCAACTCGCATCATCTGGTCATGAATCCACTTACCTTTATAACGTCCTCCTAAAATACTTTGCGCTTGACGGATTACTCGGCTTGCATAAGTTGCACCACTTCCAGAAGTAGCACCACCGCCACCAATTGATAACCTACCTTTTTTCTTTGCATTTCTTAAATATGGTTCAGGGTCAAAGTGACGTCCATTTCTTCTCATTTCAAAATGTAAGTGTGGTCCTGTACTAAATCCGGTATTACCAGTTAAACCAACAACATCGCCGGGCTTTACCATCGTGCCACTAGGTGGTGATTTGCTAAAGTTTTTCAAATGCGCAAATAGCATATCGATAACTCCACTAGTAATTTTTACATAATTACCATAACCACCAGACATAAATGGCATTCTTGTAAGTCTGCCACCCATCGGCGTTCTAACTTCTTGATATACAAATGGAAAATCGACACCTTCATGAAATGGTCTTCCAGTTGCAGCAGTATAAGCTGCGGTACGTCCATAATGATAATTAATTTTGTCAGGGTCTAATATTCCGCCGACTAAATCGCCACCGCCCATAGCTTCTAAATTTTCTTTTATCCAATCAGTAGCACTTTTCTTAATCTTAGACCATGCAGCTTTTGTTATGTCGCCTGCAATTCCCATACCTTTAGTTAAAGAATTGAAATCAATTCCAAAAGCTTCAAGTATATAATTTAAAAGTTTGCCAGGATTTTCCATAAAATCTAAAACATCGCCAACTTTATCGCCAAGCCATTTGGTACCTTTACCTATTTGATCTTTTGTCCAGTTAAATGCCGATGATGCACCGGATTTAATATCTTTCCACATAGTACCTAAGCTAAATCTTGGAAGCGTTCCGTTTAACATTGAATAAGTTTGTGTACCGTTGTATACTTTTGAGCCTTTAGGTAAATAAGCGGTAGTATCTGTATTAGGTGTGATTACACGTTTACCATTAGGGAATTCAATCATTTCATTTCTGAAACCATTCGGACCATTTCCACGTCCTTTATCCCCAACCGTAGCGAACGTATCCCGCGCAATCTTACCGTTCTTAACTAATCTTGTAGTAGTATGTGTGTGTTCTGTACCAGTGTGTAACTTAGGTATTTTATCCATTCCCAGCTTACCACCGACCCAGTTTAAACCTTCAATTAATTTATTAAGTCCTTTTTTAATAGCATCTACCATACCGCCGATATGACTTTTAATTTTGCTGATAATACTTTGTAAGCCGTCACGCATATTTGTAAAAATTCCACGCACTTTACTCCATAAACGACTTGCAATTCCAACCGTATTATCTTTAATGGAATTCCAAATATTTGCCATCCAATTTCTTAGATTACTAAAAATATCTTTTGTCGCATTCCACAAACTAGTGAATTTTGATTTCACACCACTAAATAATGACTGTGCTTTTCCTATCGTATTCGTACGGATACTACTCCATGTGTTAGATAACCAATTTTTCATATTCGTGAAAATTGATTTGACACTATTAAATAAGAATCCAAAAATACTTTTTGTCGCATTCCAAATTGCTGATAAAGATTTACTGAATATACTTTTTATTACGTCCCAAATACCTGTTATTAATCCTTTTAGCAATCCGCCAAAGTACCTAACAACGCCAAGTATTTTGCCTACAAACCACAGTTGTATTAAATTCCAAATTAACTGCACAGTGCCTTTTAGTATCATCACAATACCGTCCCAAACACCTCGCCAATTACCAGTGAATAAACTTGAAAAGAACTTAATAAAGCCAAGTATTATATTTAAAGCACCTTGTATTACTCCTTTTATATTCTCCCAAGTACTGACAATCAAGGCTTTAACCGCCGGCCAAATAAATTGCATCACTTGCCAAATCGCAAACATGATTGGTTTAATTACAAAATTTATAATAAATTCAAATATAGCTTTGATAAAATTGCATATATTTTGAAGCGCTTGAACAATAGAAATTCCGTTTTCATTAAAGAATCCATTAATTTGACTCCAAATATCTTTAGCAAAATCAACTATTGCTGATATCGCTTGTTTAAAGATGTTTTTAACAGAATCAATGAAAGGTTGAATAAATTGAATAAAATTACTAAATGTTTGTTTAACACTTTCAATTGCACCATTAACAAAATTTCTGAAAGTTTCAGATTTCTTATAAGCAATTGTAAATGCGACTGCTAAGCCAGCCAAAACACCTAATACAATGCCAATTGGACCAGTTAAAGCCGTGAAGACAGTTCCTAATATAGGTACTTTAGTCGATAAAAAACTAATTAATCCATCAGCCTTTGCAATACCAGCTAATAGTGGGGCTAATACAGTTACTGCATTGCCAATTGTACTTATAAATGCGCCTAATCCAAAAACTACAGGACCAATTGCAGCAGCAATACCACCGAAAATAACAATTGATCTTTTAGAACCATCACTTAAATTGGAAAACCAATCAACCGCTATAGATAGCTTTTTGATTAATTCTTCCATTACTGGTGCAAACGCACTTTCAATAGAAGTCCATACATCAGCACCTACTAATTTTAATTTATTCATTGCTACTTTAAATCTTTCGGAGCCACTTTCAGAATCTTTAAACGTTTGATTTACTGTGCCTTGGGAATCTTCGATAGTTTTTAAAAATTCTTGATAACTAAAACGACCACCTTTAATAGCATCTGCTAAATCAGGACCTGCTTTTGCACCAAATGCTTCAATCGCTAAACTTGTTGCGCTAGCTATATCCGGCGTCTTTTCAATTTCTGCTAATGTCTTCTTAAATTCTTCTCTTGGATTTTTACCAGCTTTACCCCAATTGGATATAGCTTTTTTCAAACCACTGAAGGCTATTTCAGTATTAACACCTGATTTCTCCCATTGAGAGAATAAAGCGATTGATTCTTTCATCTCAAAGCCCATAGCCCTCATTGGAGCACCGTATTTAGTAATGCTATCAGCTAATGTATCAACACTTATACCGCTAGCCTGTGCTGCTTTCGCTACCATATCAAGTACACTTTGATACTCATCAGCTTCAATACCTGCATCACCCATTGCACGCGTAATTAATTGAACGGCTTGTACGCCTTCAGAACCTGTTATGTGACTAAATTTCAAGAATGACTCTGTGGCACTCTCAAGTTCTTTGTCAGTGAAACCTAACCTTGTGTTAACTTCCCCTAAAACACCGCCTACAGTCTCAGCATCTGCTGGAAAGTTGCCATAAACATCTTTAAATGAATTCTGCAACTTCTTAAGCTCTCCGCCGGTTGCTCCTGTTGCTTGGGTAACTGTATCTAAACCTTTATCAACTTCTGCAAAAGCTTTTCCTGATGCTGCTGCAATACCTAAAACAGGTGCGGTAACACCAATCATCATACCTTTACCAATAGATTTTAAACCATCACCCATTTTTGTTAATTTAGGTCCCATACTTTCAAAAATTTTACTGGTTTTCCCCCAGCCACTTTCTGCCATTCTTTGAGCTTCAACTTGGGCTTTTTTGAACTCTTCAAACTCAGCCGATGTTTTTTGCAATTCTCTTTCTAAATAATTCAGCTCATTTGCTTGTTTGTTATATTCTTGCCGTAATTTTTGAGCTTCTGCACTGTTTTCACCCTGTTCTTGAGATACCTTGTCATATTGCTTGGCTAAATCATCAACATTTTTCTTATAACCTATGATAGTTCCGTCAAGTTCTTTAATCCTTTGTTGGTAACTATCAGTTGATTTTTCGGTATATTTGAAGTTGTTGCCGGTTAACTTTAAGTCAGAATTTAAAGTTTTAAAGTTTCGTTTGATTTCTGCAAATGATCTATTTAAATTTGCTGCATCCAAATCCAAACCTATAGATAAACCTTTTATTCTTTCTCCCATTTTTTACCTCCTTTCTAAAAAAGTTCAAAAAAATAACCCTAACCAAACGGTTAAGGTTAAAATGCATCAATTAAAGCCTCTGCTTTTTCTTCAGAAATGTCATTGTTTTTATTTTGATATATGGAAAGTACATAATGAAATGGCATTTTTAAAACTTCGTTAGCGTCTTTACCATTTTCAATTAAGTCCATCATGAGAGTATCCATATTTTTCAACATTGCTTTATATGTTAAATCTTCAGGCTTTATTTCATGTTCTGGATAAAATTTCTAGTTTCCTCAGTTTGCTGACCTTGAGTAATGAAAATTACTTGTTCACGAAGTGCATTCATTCCATCAGGTGCATGCATACGTTCTTTTAAGTCTTTAACTGTGAATTGGTTATCGTAAATTTTTACAACCATATCCATCAATCTGTCAGCGATTTCTCTTGGTTTCATCGTGCTATTTTCGTCCTCAATATCATCGATTAAATCCATTGCTTCGTATACAATTTCAAATGAAATGAAGTGTGGTGTTAAGTACGTTTGTAATTTAATTTCATTTGCTTTCGGGTCTTCTACTAATTGAATAATGTTACGTTTTAATTTTGCCATTTTATAATACTCTCCTTATTTTCAAATAAAATAGAGGGGTTGCCCCCTCTTATGCTTCTACATTTATTGTTATAGTGTCACTCATATTACCAACTGTTGCTTTAACCGTAGCAATGCCTTGTGCTTCCGCAGTAACTTGACCATCTCTATTGATTGATACAATATTCGTTTGATCTGTTGTGTATTTCAATAACTTACTTTGATTAGATGGCTCTACTACAACATTTAAATCGTATGTGTCGCCAACTTTAAGTGTTTTAATGCTATCTGGTATATTAACCGACTTTACCGCAGTTTCCGATGAAGCCGGTTTCGTTACAAAGTTTCTTCGTTATCCTCTGTCACGTTTCCAGTATATTCTTCGCCTAAAATTTTCTTTAAGAAAGCCTCTTCGCCTTTTTCACCGTCGCCACCATGATTTGTCATGTTAGCTGAGTCAAAGATATATTTACGTACAGACTTTTTATTATCAACTAAAGGGAAAAGTGCCTCACCTTCAACCTCTTCACTTGAGAAATCCCAATCTTTCTCAGCCGTTTCTCCATCGATTTTAGGATTTGTAAACATAACTTTAGGTAATAAAACTGTTCTAAATGTACCGTCTCTACGCTCTTGTCTGAACCATACAGCTACGTAATTGTTTTGTTTACCTTGTTTCTCTTCGTAAACGCCATCTTCATCATAATCTTCATTAAAAACAATTTTGCGAATCTCTTTAGGGAACGCATGCATTTGTAATGAGATTTTACCTTCTCCGTCTGTATTCCCTGATTCAATTGGACCGCCATCAGCATAAGCTGTTTTTAGTTCTCCACCAGTTTCAACACCAATTTTTTGTAATCCTCTTGTTTTTGTAATATCACTATATTTTAATTCCGCGCCTTCTTTCGTTAATTTAGCGAAACCTAAATCAGTAATGTTAATATACGCCTTTGGCGCACTTGCATGTTTTACTGCCATTTAATTTTCCTCCTTATAAAAAATGCCCTCGTAAACGCGAGAGCTTCTATATGTTTTAAATTCTTCTATATATTCCAGTTTTCCATTTGAAACATTTCCCATTTTTAGTTCAGACCATAATAACTTTTGAATGCGATTAGATATCTTATTTCTTATGATTCTCGCATTATATTCATCATTGTACTTAACAAAAACATCTATTTGGACAATATAACTATATGCACACTCATCTCCGTCAGTATAAGTTGTAGGTATTGGGTCGTCGATATCGTCAATAACAATAAAAGGTACATCAGTATCTTTTACATTAGGGTATTTATTGAACTTAATATTATTGATATTTACGTGCTCTCTAATAATTCTGTCTTGACTAATCACTTCATGAACTTTGTACAAAATATCAATCACAATTTTTTCAACTCCCTTTTTAGCGTCTCAAAATACTTATTTTGCCCTTGTCTTATTGCTCTATTAACACCGCCCATAGCTTTAGGTTTGATAAATTTACCTGTTTCTTTTTGAACGTGTCCATATTCAATTAAATGTACGATTTTATAACGGTCTTTAGAACCTCGCCAATGAACAGTAATTGTACGTTTTCCGTTTATCCATTCAGGTTTACTAAAACTTACCTCATTAATTAATGCTCCCGTATCTTTTGAGGGCTTTAGTTGTTTTTTTACTTCTTCAACAATTACCTTAGCACCAGCTATTAACGCCTTATCTTGAACTTTTACCATCTCTTTTATGCCAAAACGTTTTTCTAATTCTCTTTCTAATGCTTTATCACCTATCACTTTCACACTCATGAACTATATCCTCCACGAATCATAATAAAGTCTTTATTATCCAAATCTGGTGATACTTGCTTAATATTCAAACGATTTTTGAAATATCTTGATTCAATTTCAAGATAATGTTCTTCACTGGGTAAATAATCACCTTGCGGATCACGAATGTATAACTTGACGTCGTTATGCGTTCCATTTGCAATAGCTTGCTCTAATTCGCGCAACCAAACACCATCAACGCTAGCCCAACAACTATACAAAAGTTTTTCTTCGCTTTCTCCAGCTTCAGGACCATCATTTTCAATGTACTTATAAAAGTGAACACGTGTTTTTAGTCGTCTCGTCGTTATTTTAGGTTTTTTAAATGGTTTCCTCATCGTCCTCAACCTCCACAAGGCTAATGCCAAAGTCGATTAAATCAACTCTATAGTTTTCATTAAAGTATTCTAGTAGATCTTGATAAGCGTAACGGGCACGATTTAATACCAATTCTCTACCAATCAAGTTTTTATCGATATCAAACTTGCCATAATCTCTTTGTAACTTTTCGTAAGATCTTTTCAAAAGTTTTTCAATATAACTGTCTTCACTTGTATGGTCAATTTTTTCCATATCTTTAAAATCTTGAACAAGTTCATCCATGAAATCACCTACGCATTCAATAAATCAATAATTTCATTTTTCAATGCGCTTTTAGGTATTTCCACTTTATTTCTTTCTGCAATTTCTAATAGTTCATTTTTAGAAAATTTGTCTAAAGCTTTGATATAAACCTGATTGTATTTATTGACTTCGTTATTAGTTAACAAGTCAATTCGAGTCTCCTCGTATCCCTTAGCCGGATAAATATCATAGATGTTGTATTTATGATATTTATGAGCGATATCTGTATAGGGTCTGACTACAGCATGTTTCATTACTTCGCTCATCTTATCACCTCTTTATGTTTATAATGTTTCGCCACTATCGACAGGCTCAGATGTTGCTAACGCCAATTTGTGAACTGCTGCAGCTTTGTTATCAAAAGCTTTACCATAAGCAAATTGCTTTGCAGTGTATAGCTCTAAATCTTCCAAAGCTAGCGTTTGATCAAACTTCTTGATGTTAATTCCTCCACCTAAGTATGCATGATAACGACCTTCTACAAATGTAGTTACTTCTCCAGAAACTTGTGCTAGTGACTCAACAATATTCAAGTTAAATGGTAATGCAGTAACATATACACCTTGAGCATTTAGGTGTGTGTATTGTGCTTGAATATCAAAAGCATCACTAGGATTAACAACCATGTGCACTTTACCTTTAACTGCAACTGCTTTGCCCTTTTCATTTATTGAATGGTGTTTATATACTTTCGTCAACTCTAAAACTGTAGTTTTAGGGTCTTTAAAAGATAATGTAGATGTAATATCCTTTTTAGGATATTCGCCACCTGAAACAGACACACCCTCTTGAACTTGTCGAATCAAACCAATTGGTTGATCTTTACCTGTTCCATTTAAAAATGCTGCTTCTAATGCAACTGCAAAAGCTTCTTCAATTTGAATTTTCACGAATGATTCAATCCATGCAGGACCAAAGTCTTTTAAATCTTTTGGAATTACAACAAAAGCAGTCAACTTGTTTTGAATTGCTTCTTCTTCACTAAATGCTGCATCTAACTGGCCTTTAATTTCGCCGTGAATTTTACCCCAAACAGCTTGGCCTTTAGTTTCAGATTTTAAGAATTTCAAACGTAATCCAACATTTTTCAACCCAATGACTTGTAATAACGGATGTGCCGTTGTTAAATCTTCAAAAATACGATCAATTGTTTCTTGCGGGATTAGTTTCTCTTCTTTGTAACCGACTTCTTTATTAATTTCATTGAAAAACTTGCGTTGTTCAGCATTCAACTTTTTATCGGCATTCGGCATATTTAAAATTCCTTCTGCTTCAGCTTTAGCTTGTGCTCTAGCTTCTTCAAATAATTCGTTAATCATATCAGAATATAACTGACCTTGTACTTCTTGAGACTCACCATTTTTTACTGCTTCTAAAAACTCTGTACGAGCATTTTTAAAATCATCACTTAATTTAACTGTCATTTTATGACCTCCCATTTTTTGCATTAAAAAAGAAACCTATTAAAACCACTTTCGTTAACAGTGTTTTTAGGTTTCTCATTTGTATTATTCATTTTTTCAATTACCTTATTTGCTATAGCGTCAATATCGATTTTCATTTCTGGTGTTTTACTTACAAGTGCAGTAACACGATTTATTACATCATCTGATAGCATTTGTCCTGAATTAGCAACCAACCGCGGTGCTGCTTCATCAAACATCTTACTGTCAGCAAATCCGTGTTCAACTGCGTCTTGTGCGTTGAACCAAGTTTCTTTGTTCATAAGACTTAATATTTCATCTTCTGTTTTACCGGTTTTATTGATGTATGCATTAGCAATACCTCTGTTTACACCATCTAACATATCAACTGTTTTCTGCATTTCGTTTATGTCACCCATTGCCATCGTCCAAGCATTATGAATCATTATTTGTGCTGTCGGACTTATTTCAATATGATCACCCGCCATAGCAATTACTGAGGCGGCACTTGCTGCAACACCAACAATTTTAATGTTAACTTTACCAGGATACGTTTTTAATGATGTGTAAATTTCGCTACCACTATATACATCACCGCCACCACTGTTGATAATAACGTCAATATCTTCATTAGTATCAGGAAGTGAATCAGCAATGTCTTTTGGAGAAGTAGCATCCATTTCTAACATTTCATAAATCCATTTGTCATCATTTGGAATAATTGCACCTTTAACGTTTATCTTCATTTTTCATCACCACCTTTCAATGTACTACCATTTTCGTTTGCTTTTTCGTAGTTCTTCGTCACTAGATATTCGTCTAATTCAGGATTGTCAGACGGTTCTTCACCTAACATTATTCTTACTTCATTACGTGTAAATGAACCACTGCTTACAAGCTTGTCAATTGCTTCTGAATGTTCAAGTGGCGATTTTTTATTAACACCAATTACTACAACTCGATTACCTTCTAAATATTCTTTTCGGTTGTATAGCTTTGCATTCAATTCGTTTTCAATTTTCTTAAGTAATGGATTTAAGCAAAACTTTTCAAAAATCTTCATATTCTTTTCAAGATCTGCTGTTTCACCATAAATAAGACCTGGTGGAATGCCGATAATCAGCGCAACATTTTTAATTGCATCTTTTAATAAGTCTGACATTTCATTAAATGCCATATTGTTTGATTTACCGTTTGAAAGTTCTTCATAATCAAAACCTTTAGTTAACGGAGCTATTGCAATTTGATTCTCACTAAATGACTTAAACATCTTTTTCATAAAAGCATTCATTAGCTCTCGTTGTCCTTTTTCCATAGAGCTACTTTCTGTTTTGACTATGCCTCGTATTTGATAATTTTTCATTTGTGCGTCAATCATTCGTCCGAATATTTTTCCGTAATCTTCAAATAATGATTCGACTAAATGCATGATTTGATTGTTGTTAAATTTCAAATAAATAACTTCATCCATTTTAAAAGAACGGTTAAATGTATATTCTTTTACTTCAACACTTTCGAAAATATCATCATATAAAGCGTATTCTTTGCGGTAAAAGCTATCAGCAATCAATAATTCTTTTTTGTCTGATACAATGATTAGAACTTCATTGTCGTAAATCAATTTATACATGACATGTTGCCAAAATGTATCACTAGACATGTCTGTGTTAGGTTTAACATTCAATTTGTAATATGTGTCATTCATTTGCGATTTATAACCTTTTAATACTTTGAATTGACTTTGTGCTACTGCCTTTGCTAAAAATTCTATACAACTATCTAGTGCTAATCTTTTAACATATGCTTGATTAGATAAATCTTCGATTACGTCATAGTCAAACATCCACTTTAAATCTTCGCGACGATTAAAAATTTTTCCTAAGATTCCCATTTTGCACCTCCTTTCTAAAAATCCAAACTATTTAAAAATTCAAGTTCATCATCAAGATTTGACTCAATAATTTCATCCGCTCTATATAACGCATGAACAAATGCCATAAATCCATCCGTTTTACGTCTGACTTCATCTTTTTTGATATACTCTTTATTTCCATCCGGCTTGATTTTTACAGCAACATTATTTGTAAACCAACGCATTAATGGATCATCTCCATATATCACATTATGTTTAGCAAATATTGTATCTATTCGAGGGGCTAATAAGCCGTGTATTGCTTTTGGGTTTCTTATAACATCTAATTCGATGCCTGCCGCTTCAAATGCACGCCTTACAATGTCAGTTCTATAGTTATCAGCCACAACTTTCTCAAGTCCATATTTTTCCTTAGCTTTTAAAAACCAATCAACAATATATTCAATTTCAATAACATCATCATCGACAATCGTCAGTAACCCCATTTTTTCCCATTCTTTAATAGGGGGCTCTAATTTGACATCATCCAAAAACCCTTGTCTTACAAAAGAATGTCCTAACCAAATATAATCGTCGTTCTTTCGGAACAGTAGCCCTACACTTGCGAAATCTCGGATATTTGCAAAGTCTAAACCACCTATACACATTTGGTTATCTAAATTTGGTATCTCTCTATTAGTCGCTAGTATTTCTTTCCATGGGGCTATGACTTTTTCAAGATCAACTTCAGGCAAATTCATTCGCTTAGTTATGAATTCGGGCTTATTTGAACGGTTGAATGGTAAATCGTTATATTCTTCTTCAATAGTACTTAGCAGTGTTTTAGCGTATTCTGACAACGGTTTATGTAACATTGGGTTTGCCTTTTCCCACATATTTCTGTCATCAACTTCTTTTGGATCATCTAACTTACAATAAAAAGGGAATAACCTGCTATTTTTAACTTTGCCACTTAATACACTCGCAATTTTGCGCTTCATTGAATCGATATAACCATCTCTAACGAAGCCATCAGTGCTAATATAAAATGTTCGTCGGTTTTTCTTTTTACCTAGTCCACCACGTTTAACGTTTACCATTTCAGGACCAAAGAAATAATGAATTTCATCAAAAATAACACACCCCTCACGTCCACCATCTTTGGTTTTTGTGTTTGATGTGTTATAACGAATAACTGATTTAGTTGCACGGTTTATTATTTTTGTTTGACTAACTTCATAAGGAGCTTTTGGCGTTTTACCCGTCTTATTTCGTTTGTTTTCCATTAAAACGTTTCTGATTTCATCAAACGATGTTTTTGCTTGTTCTTCACTATTGGAAACAATAGAGATGTGATATTCTTTAACTCCATGTAGGGGCGTAGAAAGGAAATCACTAATTGCACTTATTAAACCGTTTTTCCCGCCTCCACGTCCCATGAAAATAGCAAATTCTGTAAAGAAAGCTTCATCTGTATTTTTATCTATAAGAAATATATTAGCTATGATAAACCTTTGAAATGGTAATGTTGGAAAATACCATTTTTCAATAAATTTGATACAATCCTCGATTTTCTGTTCATCAAAATATACATCATTTCGTGAATATATATGTGTTTGTAGATAATTAAATAGATCAATTCTTTCTTTATTTAAAATTATATTTCCTTGTTTCCACAAATTTATATATTCATCAACGTATTTATTACTAATCATAGGTAATCATCAGATGGTGTTTCTGTATCTTCTTTCTCTTCGGGCAATAAATCCGATAATTGTTTGATTATTTTTTGATAGGCTGCATCTCTAGCATTAAATAATTTGGCTACTGGTCTTTCTCTTTCATATGGTGGCGCCTTTTCAGATTGAGTAAATAAATCATAGTCACCTTTTTCTTTTATGTCTTCCCACATGTAATCAAGCATTACACGTAGCCTTGCTGCTTGAATAATTAAACCATCAACTACTTTTAATTTATTGCTAGGTATGTCTTTATATAATACTTGCAGCCTTTCTTTTTCTTTAAGCACTAAGTTTTCATCAACTATAATCTCCATTTCATCACCTGCCTTAAAATGGTTATAAGAGGGGGGTTATACATGGATTTTTAAAATTATCGCGAAGTCGAGCCCCTCCCCGTTCCCCAAGCGTTTTGATCACTTTCGATTTTTTTGACCCGGGGGTATTTACCATTTTTCATCTTTCCATTTATTTTCTTTTTTTATAAATCTCTTTTCTTTTTTGTTGTGACATTTAATACACAGTGTTTCTAAATTGTTTAAGTCATGAGCAAACTCCGGATGATGTTCTAGCGATAATATATGATCTACATCCAACGACTTACGCTTGCTTTTGTCATATGTCGTTAACTTGCCGTCTCGCTTACATTGTTGACATTCATAATTATCTCTTTCTAGCACTCTTTTTCTTGTTGTTTGCCATTCTTTAGACTTATAGAATCGTATACGTTCGTCTTTAGTCATCATAATGTTTCACCTTATATAACTTAAGTAGTATCAAGACGCATCTATACTTGATGTGTAGTAATGTATTTACAATTAGTTTGAACATGTTCATACCTCATAAATAAAAAGACACATCACATAGTGATGCGCCTCTTGTTCATGCGTTGTATTAGCATTTAATAACTTTAAATATTAATCTGATACTAACATAATAAACTGTTTTAATGCGGACTTACATAGGGTGAAAGTCCGCTACACATAACCAATATACTTCGCTAACTTATCGATCAGTGCATTTCTTCTACGCAATATACTTGTCTTACTTGTACCAAAGTAATGCGCGATATCTTCCCACTCATAACAACCAATAGGACAATCCCAATATCTAAACCTTAATAACTCAAGCGTATCCTCATCGCTCTCATCTATCAGTCTATCTACACCATTAACTATATTTCTTAATGTATTGTATCTGTTATCACTAAACTTCTTTATTGCACATCGTTCAATCGGATTACCTGGCAAATTACTTTTGCTAGCTCCTGCATTATCTGGTTCATGACTTTCAAGTAATTCATATTCTCGCATCTTCAACTCTCTTCGATAGTTATCGATGTGCTGAATGTATTCTTCAAGCTTTTTGATATCATGTTTCTCAATCTTTATCATTCAATGCAATACCTCCGATAATATAAATTACTTTTTAATATCGTTATTCATTCGCTTCAATTCAATCCTGTATTCTTCTAACCCGTTGTATCCTTTAGTTTTAACTACTTCATCAAGTAGATAATCATTCATATATCTGAGTGCTTGTATCTCTCTTGCACGATCACTATTAATACTGATACAAACTAATAGCAATATAGCAAATACAATAGTCATAGTAATCCACATCACTCACTTACCTCCGCTCGAAAGACGTAATCACTCGGCGCTTCTACATCATCATTAGCCGTCATCATAATATATACTTGCTCAGTTACATACTTACCTAGCTCATACATTGCTAGTAAGAATAATAGTCTCAAAATTTCTTTAACCACCACTAAACACCCCATGTTAATTTATCGATAATTTGTATAGCTTGTTTTAATGCGTCTCTTTTTTCTTCGATATCTCTATTATCGCCATCTTCATCAGCTGACATTAACTCACTGTCATATTCATATAATAGTTCTGATATTTCATTACTAGCTACTACTAATAAGTTTTCATCTACATCAATCGTTACCGTTTTCTTTGGCATCTCCATCTCTCCTTATCTTAACTTGTGCCTCGTATTTGCGCTCAGCTTCTTCTTTACTCTCTGCCTCAATAACTGTAAACGTCTGATTATCTCTAGCCACAGTAATATGTTCATGTGGTCGTCCTGTTGAATCTTTGAATGTTGTGACTAAGTATTGTGTCACTTCCCCAAAACCTCCTTGACTCGATCTAAGATGTCTTTACACTCCGCTACTTCCGAAGCCTTTTGCTCCACGTTCTGAAACACTTTCGAATTCCTCCACTTGCTTTAGTTCCGGTGTCCATATAGGCACGATAACCAATTGAGCTAGTTTGTCGCCTTTGTTGATTTGGTAAACTCTTCTTATGCCTCTTCCATCTTGTACATAGTTACCTTTTATATCTAAAATGCTTATTAATCCATCTTCTAATTCAGCGTCTATATCATCATATAAAAAGGGTATTCCATCACGTTCTTCATCATTCTTAATATTAATTCCTAAATTACCTTGATAACCGGCGTCTATCTTGCCAGTTTCAATAACTAAATGTGTTTTACTACTTACACCACTACGGCTGGTTAATAGTCCGACATAACCCTCTGGTATGCTTACGGCTACATCTGTTTTAATCACTGCCTTTTCTTGTGGCTCGAGTACGACAGTTTCAGCTGAGAATATGTCATAACCTGCATCCGTCTTATGATTTCGCTCGGGCATTCTAGCATGTTCTGATAATAGTTTCACTTGTAGGATGTTAGTCATTTTCCTGCTCCTCCCATTGCATTGTGTTGCCACCAACTAAAAGCGCTACAGCTCTAGCTTTGTTAATATCGTCAGTAATCCATGTGTTTAAAATAGTTGCATCTTCTTTTGGGGTATAACTAGCCCAAAAAGTTCCTTGTTTAGTACCTCCACTTAAATGAACGTCTTGCACAAATGAGCCTTTTGCATAAACTACATATTTAGCACGCTCCAATTTCTTGAACATATTCTCTGCATCTTTATTACCATCAAATAAATCCATTGCATATATGAAACTTAATATATGCTGTTCTCCTATAATATTTCTGTTTTCGTCATTTCTATATTGGATATAAGTTTCTAAATAGTCTTTTTTAAGTTTTTCCCACATATCTTTATGCTTATAAACGTCCTCAATCTCTTTTAGCAATCCCTCTGTGTCATTGCCGTTATACGCACTAGCACTTATAACAGACTGTTCGATTTGTTCGCGATTATTCATTAGTGTCATCCTCCAATTGATCTAAAAATTCGTTAAACTCATTTGTTCCGTCTAGTTTGTCCATTCGGCACAATATAACATTTAAGTTGCTTTCAGCTCCTCTATATATAGCTACTGCCTTGTTCGCTCTGCTCTCAATCTGTAGTTCGCTAAGTCTAAAACGGTAAAATTCGTATCTTCCAAACAATTCATTTTTAAGCGTGCGCCACATGTTCTCCAGCTCTTTGTTGCGTTTTTCTAGTTTTTTGATATTTTCAGAAAGTTTTTTGTTTTCTTCTCTATAGTAAAATGCCTTAGTTCTAAAATGATGTATTGCACTTTCGTCGTCAGTAATAGAGTCTACTCTCTCTACTCCATATTTTTTAAAGTAACTTAACAATTCCTCTCTAGTAGGTCGTGTCATTCTATCCCCTCCGGAATATTTAATAATCTTCTGGCATAACTATATGCGCCATCACTATTTAATCCGTTGCCAAAGCATCTATACATGTATTCGTAATCCTTTTCTGTTAAATGTTTGCCAATATACTGTTCGAAACCTGCTTGTAAAAATACCTGTGTTCATTTAGGAGATATATTTTCAATACAACATCTGCTAACCCAATGAATAAATTTAACAACTAAATCTAATTTGTTAGCGCAATCTTTTAGTGAAAAGAAAATATTTGATTCTCCATCGAGGATAAGCTCTTTATTTTCATTGATAAAACTGCATTTAAAGCAATTCATCATTTCGAATACTTCATAAATCAGATTATCTATCTCATCAAATGCTTTTTGCTTTTCTCTTAACTTACCTATATCCACGATAAGTTCATCACGTTGCTTCTTGTACGCATCACGTTGTTTTCTCATATCCTTCAACCTAGCTTCCATTACACCTAGTTGGAACCCTGTTTCATAGTTCATTCTATCTCCTCCAGTAACTCCGGATTTTCAAACTTATTGCCTAGGTATTCAATAGTTGGCATTTCACGAACTTCTTCAGCATCAAAAACTCTCATTAGCTGTACGTCGCCAATCATAGTGCCAATATGGTCGCGAGTGACTACACCTGTAGCATCTAAATAAATATAAGTTTTGTCCCGTTCGATGCCCCACAGTTTCGTTGATACGACTTTTAATATATCGCCCTCGTATAATTCTCTTCCACACAGATTTATACCTATTGACTGCATAAGTTCTACATCTGCCATTTTCTCAGTCTTTATAAACTCCTTTATAACCTTGCCGTATTCATTTTCTTTTGTTGAATAACTTACTTCGCTATTGTGAAGATCTAACGCTACAACCTCACATATCTTTTTTGTTTCGGTGTCCCATACTCGATATTTCGGCATCATTCCATCTCCTCTAAAATAAAGTTAGTTGCTTTTCTTCCTCGTATTCCAAACCATGTTGCTTTATATATGTTTCAAGCTCTTCCGCTGTATCAAATGTCTTTTTCACGCCTTGCCAACCTGGTACGATATGCCCGTGAAAGTAATAAGTGTCATTTACTACATGGATATGTGCCACTCGCTCGTTATCCTGATACAGATATCTCTTAGAGCCGAAAAATTGGTTTAAGTATTCTTTACGTGCGCTATCGGTTTTAGGCATTTATGCTTCCTGCCATTTCTTAAACATTTGGTTATAAGTAGTATCGAACCAGTACGGATCACGTGAATGTTTTTGAGGCACATTAAATAAATGTGGCTTCTTTCTTCTTAGCTCTGCCTCTTTCTTTCGCTGTCTTTCCAATTTACGTTCGAGTCTAGCTTGTTCCAGTCTTTCTATTGTTTTCTTTTCTCTGTACTCGCTTAAACGCGTACCTTCTGGTGCGTCCATTGCTTCATGTAGTTCCCAACCGTCTTTTACTCTCTTAGAAACCATTCCTGCGGTTATACCGTGACTTTCTATTAATTCCATTTCAAATTTACTGAACCTATATGGTTTATCATTTATTGTTACAATCCTTGCTTTTCTCGCCATTTTATCCACCTCTTATATTTCTTCTATT
This sequence comes from Staphylococcus argenteus, assembly GCF_000236925.1. Taxonomy (NCBI): domain Bacteria; kingdom Bacillati; phylum Bacillota; class Bacilli; order Caryophanales; family Staphylococcaceae; genus Staphylococcus; species Staphylococcus argenteus. The sequence continues at coordinate 1,998,645 of NC_016941.1, forward strand.
CGTATGATTATTTTGGGGTCAATTCCATAACGCTTTGAGCTAGTTATTTCTGCAATTTGATTGTCATCTTTCCACAAATAATTGTTACAAGCGTCTAGAACTGTCTTCATCAAATTATCGATATCTGGTTTAGTTACTTTTAATTGTCCAATCGCTTGAGTTTTCTTTTTCTTCGACCATGATTTAGGTGGAGTAAAGTAAAACTCTAATTCAATTTTTAATGCATTTTCTAGATTTAGCTTTGGCATTTGATTTTGTAAATATTTTTTATGTTCTGTATATTTTGTAGGCATATATGTGTGTGCATATCTACCTTTTGTGCTAAAACGCGGTCGAGGCGAGCCCATAGGTGCCTCGAAAGTTTCGTTAAATTTAATTTCTATCTCCATGTAATCCCTCATATATATTCAAATAAGCTTGTTTGGTGTCCTAACTCCATTTGTTCATTATCAATAAGTGTTTTTAATTCATAATCATCTAAGTACCAACGTCGACCATTGAATTTTGTGTGTTTTAATCCAACAACTAAATGCCGTCCATCTTTAAAATGTGGTGTAACTGAAAACATTTTGTTGCCGTCATGATCAAATAGATAGTATTTATCAAATGCATCCATTTTCAATCACTCCCATTTGCTATTTAGACGCTTAATAAAAGCTTCTCTGTCTTTCTCAAGGTTTTCATCTACTTCCGCCGTTTTCGTTTCTCTCGTGCTGTCTGTGAGCCATTTGGGTGTTTTTTCTTTTGATTGTTTAACGAAAGGTTTATAATTTTGTTTTTTGCTTTCAAGTTGTTGCTTTTCAAATGCACGTACTTGTTCAATAGATTTCAAGTTTGCATTAAGCCATGTATTCAAAATGCTTTTAGCATATCCCCAAGTAACTTTGTTTCTATCTTTAGCGATTTTAAGTGATGCGGTAACTATTTGATCTGAATCATTTTCAAATGAATCAAGATAATAATTTAAATCGTCTAAATTGTAAGGAGTTATGAAACCGAATCCGTTATCTTGGAAGAAGTCGAAGGCGGTTACCTTCTTCTTCTCATTATTCACATTCTTTTCATTATTATCTTTATTATCATTATTGTTTGTGTTGGTTTGATGTTGTTTTGATGTTGGGTTGATGTTTGACTGATGTTGTTTTGATGTTGGTTTGATGTCGTTTTGATGTTGGTTCCTGCCCTGCTCACTTTGATAAAAGTCATAATTGACAATGGTTATAAGGGTATATTTTGATGTTGTTTTGACTTCTAACATTCCATCACTCTCGAGTAAGTCAAGGAAGGTTTTCACTTTAAATCGTGACCAGTTAAAAAGGTCAGACAAGGTCAAAATCGATGTTAATCTTTGTCCTCTTTCTACGGTTACAATTTGGTTTCCAATAGGCACTTTTGCCTTTGAATGATTCGCTTCCATGAGTAAATATATCCATGCTTCAAACTTTGAAAATGTTCTCTTTTCTTTAAATAGCCAATGATTTTGAATTGAGCGATCAATACTTATCCAACCAGTCATATACACACCTCACTTTCAAACCGGTTAAATTAGAATGGTAAATCATTGTCATCTATTTCAATCGGACCATTTGCATTCGCAAACGGATTATCTTTTACTGGTTTGTTATTTGAATATTGCGATTGTCCACGTGTTTGTTGTACTTGTTGTTGGTATAAATCTTGTTGAGTGTCATTTGAGTTTTTCGGTTCTAAAAATTGAATACTATCAGCAATAACTTCCGTAACATATACACGTTGACCTTCCTTATTTTCATAATTCCGCGTTTGTAACCTACCATCTACGCCCGTCAACGATCCTTTAGATAGGTATTTATTAACGTTCTCTGCTTGTTTTTTAAATACGATGACATTTATAAAGTCTGCCTCGCGCTCGCCTTGTGCATTTGTAAATGTACGGTTAACTGCTAATGTGAATGATGCTACATTTACACCACTTTGAGTGGTTCTTAATTCTGGGTCTCTAGTTAAACGACCAACTAATATTGTTCTGTTTAGCATTTATAAACCTCCAACATAAACGGGCGCGCCCGTCACTTTTTGTATTTCACTTTTAATGTATTTTGCATTTGAATTTTGACTACTTAAATGAATTAAATGTATTTCTTCGAGTCTAGTTAAATCATTTGCTTTTAACATTCCGATAGCATGTTCTAAGCTAAAATGAGACTCCATAATTCTGTTTGCTAATGTGCTGTGCACACTGCCGTTTTTTATGTTTTCTTGCATTTGTTCATAGATATAATTAACTTCTAGCATCATGTGCGTAATGCCATTAAATTTGTATTTCAAATACTTTGTATCAGTAACATACAGAACCTTATAACCTAGTGTGCTTTGTAATAAGAAAGCCACAGGCTCGTTAGCATCATGTTCGATGTCAAACGGTAGAATTGACCATGTACCTATTCGCAGCTCTTGCTTTGCCTTAATCGTGCATAAGCGATGACTTTCAAAATTCATAGCTTGTTGTGTTCCAGCAGTCATATAGCTGATTACACCATTGTCGACAAACTGCTTTGTGTACTTTGCATGATCACCATGTTCGTGTGTGATAAGACACCCTGCTATATGTCTTGTTTTATATTTAAAATGCTTTTGAACACGTTCAAATTTTATACCTGCCTCAAGTAGTAACGTAGTACGTCCATCATTTAAGACGTAGCAGTTACCACTTGAACCAGTTGCTATTGTTTCAATTAAAATGGCTCTTCTTCGCTTTCTTTTTCTGTTGCAGGTTCTTTTATTTCTTCAAAGTCAGATACATCAATAGGCTTATCATCTTCTAATTCTGTGTATTGTGCTTCTTCGAAAACTGGTTGTTCAAAGTCCAATTGTTCTTGATTTGCATTCTCTTCAACTTCTGAGTCCAACACTTCTTTGCGTTGACGTTGTTCGGATTCTTGTGCGTATTTGAAAAGATTGCTATCTGTTGATGTGTTGATATAACGTTTAGCAGCTCTATTGATAACTGTTTTTTTAGCCATTTCTTCTTTGAAATTATTATGTGTTTTAGAATTTTGTAATGCTTTTTCATCTTTAATCATTGATGACTGCATCCATGCTTGTTTAATTTGTTCAATAGTCATGACTTCAATATAGTTATCTCGTCCATCATTAAATACGATTGTGCAGTACGCACCGATAATGTTTTCTTTGTCGATGTTAAAGAAGTCTTGTTCGTGTTTAATCGCTTTGATACGTCCTGTTTCTCCCATTTCTTGCTTGAATGTATCGCCTTTATAAATCACTTGAGCAACAACATCTTGAGCACCTGCATCACGTTTTAACATCATTACATTACCGTGATAGCTACGTTGTAACTGCATTTTGTTGCCGTAAGGAATAAAGTAGCATTGATTTTTAGCTGGATTTAAACCTTGCGTTACCATGTCTAATAAGGCATTTGCTTTGCTTGTATCGTTACAACTCATTAATTTGTTATCTTGGCTGATTTGTAACCATGCTTGTTTCATGGCATTACTTGGTGAATAATCATTTGGCAATTCCAAATTGCCTTGTGACTCTAAAACTCTCACTTTGTTTAATACGTTGTCAGATACGTTCTTTTCTTGTACTAATTGTTGTTCAATAGTTTGTAATTTATTATTTTCAGTCATTTTATATAGTCTCCATTCTTAATTTTTTATCTTGTTCATTTACTATCAATTGAATTTGTTGTGATTCTGTTTTGATAAGCTCTGTTACTGATTCAGCATTATCAATAAATATTGGCGCTGTAACTTTAAAATGTTTTGACAGTGTATTGATGATATCTAAGCCAACATTAATTCTTGAGGCGTTATTTAAACCGCTGTCGTATTCGACGCCGTTAACCGTTGTGGAACATGTTTCTTCTAATTCGCCGTTAACTAAGGTATTGAATAACTTAAATTCAGCAATCTCAAATTCATTATTGATATTTTCAGTAAGCATTTTGACTTTTGTTGTTGTAAATTCTTTTAAGATATAAAGGTCATGTGAATACTTTTCTTTTTCATCCAATAATCTATCTTCTTCATTTCTTAATTCAGAAATAACATCATCTAGATGTTTATTTGATTTTTCGATTGATCTTGACACTTCAATTTCTGATTTTTCTTGAGTAAGTTCGCTTATTTTGTCATCTATTCCTGAAACGTTATCTTGAATAGTTTTCCTAATGTTCGAGCGTTTTTGATTAATCTCGTTTATCTATAACATTACTGCTTTGTATTCGTCAGTTTGTGTAACGTCAACATGAGTCGTTTTCAACTTATTAATTTTGTTTTGTATTCTTGCTGAACGCTCTTCTGCTTCGTTGATTTTAATTTGTAGATTATTGTTGTCATCCTCTAACTTCTCGATGATTGGCTTTATTTTCTTGCCTTCTGAAATAATGTGATTGATAGATGTTTGTATTGTTTCTAATTCTTTCGATTTTTTTACATTGAATTTCTGTAAAGCTTTTTCTCTTGCCTCATTCACTTGTTCAGTTGGTAACTGTTGACCACAACAACTACATACATTGTCATCAAGATGTTCAAATTTTTGATTTTTAGATTTTTCTAAATCACTTTTTAGTCCTTTGTGATTTTCCAATAATTGATTACGTCTATTTTCTTCATGCGTGATTTGTTGTTTGTTTTGCTTTAATCTCGTTTTAAGGTTTGCTACCGTTCCATTTTCAACGTGTAATTCATTTGTTAAAGCATGGATTTTGTTCTCATTACTTGCGCTGTTATTGTCTTCTATGCGTTTCAATTCTGATTGTTTATCAGCTAATTGATTACGCAAATTAATTTCTTCCTTACCGTTTTGAATATCTATACGCTCATTTTCAAGTTGCTCAATTTCTTGTTTGATAATTGCGTATCTATCGTTATCGAATTCTGGTACATCCTGCTTATTTTGTTGTGTTTGATTAATACGTATCGGAATATCTTTAATGTCTTTGTTAATCTGCTTTATCTTGTCAGTAAGAATCTTTTTCTTTGTTTCAATTTCATGATCACCAAGAATATTATTTAATTCTTTAAAGTCGTTATTTGTTTTAATGACATCCTCATCATTAATTGGTTTTGCAATTTCAAATAACAAACTTCTTCGTTTCTTCCAATCGAGTAAATTAAGTGCTTGGGGATTTGTAATCAACTTGAATACATCTTCATCAATTAGTTCATCAATACGAGCTTTATAATCCTTTACTTTTATTGATTCATCATTGATATATTGTTTCTTTGTTCTACTTCGTGAGTATTCCTTGCGATTCGTCTTTTGATTTATTGTGTATTTAGGATGTGACTCTTTTTTGAAAGTCGTTATTTTTCCGTCGATTTCAAATTCTGCGAAAACAGTCGGAATTAACTCATAATTTTCTTCGTTTTTTTCGTTTAAAGGTACAGGGTTAAATGATTTGGTTGATCCGTCCAAACCTTTATCGAAAAGCAGCCATTGTAATGCGGTTGCAGTCGTAGTCTTACCAGTCGCATTATTGCCGTATATTTTTGTGTCTTTACCGTCAAAGTTAAAGCTTTCTTCTTTGATTCCAGCAAAGTTTGATATTGTTAGCTTATTTATTTTTATATCCATCATCATGCTCCTTTTTTAATCTTCCGATGACCTCTTAGCACCTCGATAATTAAATTTTTTATTCGTTCATGGCTGTCTGGATTGATTTCATGTATCTGCACAAGCTTATTGTTCGTTTTGTAACTGTCGTGATAGTGCAAGAAATTAATCGATAAGTACCCGTGATGATTACGTTCAATTTCCAATAATGCTCGTTGGTTTGACAAAGTATATTCGTCGAATAACGTCTTAAAAATATTCAATATATTTCTTTCTGTATCTCTCATGCTTATACCTACCATTTCATGATTAAATTGATTAATTTGTCCTGTTCATCTGTGTTGAATTCAATCCATTCATAAATTGTTTGTTTTAAAATATCTAAAGCTGTGTATAGATCGTTCTCATCAGAAACTAGTAACCCGTCAATTGAATTTCCTTCATGATCTAAAACAACTATTTCGACACTATACGCTCGTTTCTTAACTCTTAATCGAAAATCAAAGCCATCTACATTAATTATTTTTTGACATACGTCACCCGTTTTGTAATACATTGTTTTAGTCCTCCTTGTCATTATCTATAGCTAGAATTTTTAACGCATTTTGATAACATCAGCGATATCTCGGTAAACAGCTCTACGTTTCAATAAATTAGCAATATCAACAACATTCCCAATCACACAATGTGACGACGGTGTAAAATCTCCGTTGCTAATCCCTACATTTGAAAAAAGTAAAACGTCAAATTCAGTTTCTTCATCGATTTCGCTCGCTAAATCAAACAATTCTGCATTCTTTTCAGCCAATAAATCCCTTAATTCGTCTTGAGTCATGTCTTTATAATTTTTAGTCATGGTTGACTTCCTCCGTTTTTCGTTTTATATTGAACATGAATTAATTTTGTTAATCGTTTGTCACTGTTACTTGTTGGCGCAAGTAGCAGTTGTTTTATTCTTCATAAAAGTATTCCTTATAGAATATGAATGTTGCGATACTTGCGAATCCTGCAATTGACCATGCTGTTGTGAAGTACAAAAATGGCATTAAACAAATCGCTAAGACTGTGAAGCACAGTACTGCTAATAGGTAGCTTTTATAAATGTTGCTCATTTTATTCTCTCCTTATATATTTCATTGAAATGCTCATCGACGAATTTATTCATCTTTCTTGCGTTAAATCTCCAGCGATTAAAATTCTCATCAGGGTAATGCACAATTCCTTGCGCTCTTAGTTCTTTTTCAAATCTAGGATGAAATAGTAATCTGTCCTTGATAGTCTCATCAGATGCAATTTTTAATTTCTTCTTTAAGTCACTCATGTTCCATACAGGGTCTAATGAATAACCAATTAGCTCATCGTATTCATCTTTTGTGATAAGTACATGTGTTTCAGGTATTGGAACTGTTACGTTTAAAATATGTGGCATTTCTATCTTTCCTTTCGTGTATAATGTTGTTATCTCCTAGTGAAAGGAGGTGATATTGGTGTATATTGATCCTTTAAAAAATGTTCGTTTTTCTATTAATAACGTAATTAGTAATGTTGAAATTTCTAAAAGTATGGCAATTAAACAATCTTTAAAACCTAAGTACCAATTAGATATAATTAATAGAAACAACATAAATTTATTTTCTGACTTCAAAGTAGACTTTCATCTAAACAACTTAATTGAAATGAATTTTAATTTGCGTAATTCTTTTTCATCTCTAACATTTCAAAGAAATTTATTTTCTGAAGAAACGATAAAATCTTTTAAGGAACTCTATAGGTTTGATGATGAGATTGTACTTCAAGCACAACAGACCATTAGAGATTTTTATATCAATCCAACTGCTATCTCTACTTTGGCTGAAGCCATCAATTCGACCTATCCAATAAATGAGCAAAGTACCTACAAGAGACACGATGAATTTGTCAAACGTATCGAAAATGATTTTCCACATCCTTTCAAAAAGTTAATAAGATGGTCTAATGGCATTGCAGCAGGTGCTGACATTCAAATCTTTGTAACAAACTATATAAACGAGAACGATTTACATATTCAAAATTCATTGATAGTTGCTATAGTTTGTTTATTAAGTTTTTTATCGACCTATTGTTCACATTCTAAAAAGTAATAATAAGGCCTAATTTAGTTAACCTTCTTTAACAACTCTGCAACTGCTCGCAACAATTCAGGGTTGTTACTTCTTTCTAAACAGTAACTAGCATGCTTTAGTAATTTGAGTTTTAATTTATTTTTTTCTTTCGCGATTCTAAATTTTTGTAACATTTGTTATGCCTCCTTTGCATTTCCAAAAATTTAATCTAACTTAAATTCTTTTCCATCTATTAATCCATAAAAGTTATTTTTTAAATGCGGATGTCTTTCAAGCGTCATTTCAATAAAACGCGGGTCTATCATTAAGTCGTAGCCATCGTTGTATTGAATATTAACGGGTCGTCTATTACCTTCTTCGTCATAGTAGTAATAGATGACTTTTTTGTTTTGAGCTTGCATTGTTCGTTCCTCCTATTAAGATGTTTGTTTTTCTCCTAAAAACTTATTAACAAAGTATTGTTGTCCTTTGCCTGTTACTTTTGGCGTCTTACTAATTGATGTGTGACCGTCCGAATGTGTGATTGATGTTTCTTTAATTTCGAATAACTCACGTTCCATTGAATACTGTGTAGGCATGTTATAATCCACACCCTTGCGTTTAATAAGGAATCCGTTTTGACGTAACCACTCAAACAATCTGCGTTGCCCGATGTTTATACCGTTTTGTTTAATGATCTTTGCTAACTCTCCAACTAAAATTGATGTCTTAGTAGTAGCTACTGCATCTGCAAATACAATTTTTGGTTTATCACGTTCAATCTTTGTTTCTAATTGATTGATTGTGTTGTTAGCAATTTTTAAAGCACGTTGCATAATCATTTCTGGGCTATTCCATGCTTTTTCAACTTGGATGAAATACTCTCTAAAATCAAAACCTTTTTCTGTACCTGACATCATCGCAACATGTTTAGCTACATCAAGTGTTAAAGCATAATCTTCTAGTTGTCTTACAGCTCCGTTATTAACAACCGTACTTGTAAGTACACTTGTAAAATCCCTATTTTCTTTGAAATGCTTCAAGTTAATTTCTGCCCAAGCGCTAAAACGCTTTTTAACTTCCAAAGCTTTATATAACTCTCTTGCACTTATTGCGATTTCTCCGTTTTCTTTTTCTTGTATGTTGAACATTTCGCCGATGTTCGATTGCGTTTGTAATGCTTGCATATTGTTTATGCTCCTTTCGTGTATAATGTTGTTATCAACCTAAGGAGGTGATAAGTATGGACATAATCGCGATTTGTATCGCAATTTTTAGTTTCTTACTGACTGCACTTAAATATTATTTAGACTATATGAAAGATTCTCTTAACATCGATGTTATACCTACCAGAAGCTTTAATTACTTGGTCGATGACAAATCAAGTTACAACGATATAACATTTATTAATTTCACAAAGTTTCCCATTTCTGTTATTGACGTTGAATTTGATATTAAAAATAAAGTAAATGAACAAAAAACGTTCAAACCTATACGATATAAAGATAAAAACTACTCCATTCCATTTACTTTAGGACCTTATGAAAGTGTTGAATGTACTTTTTTGCTCGAAGAATATCCAGTGATATGGGAATGGGATGTGACTATCAAAGTCACTACCAACAAAGGAATCTATATAAAGCCTGTTATCATAGAATCGCGGACAGAACACCGAGAATCAGAGCCACAAGTGACAGAGTTAACATCAGCAAATAAGGTAAGTGCTCTTTCCAACCCCAAGGATGGTTTTTTAAAGAAGTTTTTATATCATTTAAAACCTTAAACATTTAAAATCCTCCCTTTCCGTCACTCTTTAATTGGAGTGGCGTTGATTTTTTCGTCTAACTTTTTCAATGCTAATTTGTAAATAACTGAAGCATGTTCGGTTTTAAAATGAGATTCAGCAATAATTTTCAATGTTTCTAATTTATTTCTTGCATCACCGTATGTGGTACTTTCTGATAGAACACCTTCTAAAATTTGTTGAACTCGATAATCTAAAAGTTTTAAGTCTTTATTGATGCATTGTTCGACACACTCTTCTTCGGTTAACGTGATTTGTTCCATTGTGTCCCTCCTTAAGTTCATATAACATGAACTTTTTCTTTAAAAAAATATAAGTGTATTTTCTCTACCGGTATATCTAGTAGTTGTATAGCTTTCCATATTTCACTGTCTTTCCAACCAACTTTACCGTTGAGTTTTAAGGATAAACTTCTCTCTGACAATTTCATAGCAATTGCAAAATTGTACTGAGTGCCATACTTTTCTACTATTTTCCCACTCAAACGTGAGTAGTCGTAACACATAAAAGCACCTCCTCTCAAGTTCACGTATCATGAACTTAAATATACTTTACACCTTGTTTTGAATCAAGCCAATACAAAAATTCATGATTTATGAACTTTTTTGTTGAATTTTTGTTCAACAAGCTTTATTATGAAGTTATCAAACGGAGGTGCACTAAATGAGAGAAAAAGTTTCAAATAGACTTAAACACATTATGAAAATAAGAAACTTAAAACAAGTAGATATCATTAATAAATCGAAACCTTATCAAAAGAAACTAGGTATATCTTTAAGTAAAAGCACTTTATCTCAATATATTAACGACGTACAATCACCCGACCAAGATAGAATTTACCTACTTTCTAAAACTCTGAACGTTGGTGAAGCGTGGCTTATGGGGTATGATGTAGATTCTTATCGAGTTCCTGATGAAGAACGTCAAGATGAAACGATAATGTCAAAAATCAATAACATATTTTCTCAACTCACACCTCCCCGCCAAGAAAACGTACTTAACTATGCAAATGAACATTTGGAAGAACAGAATAAAGTCACTTCTATAGATGGATATAAAGAGTCTAAACTAGTATCGTATATTGCATGTGGTGCAACTGGTGCTGGCATAGGAGAAGAATTATATGATGACATATTACATGAAGAAGTATTTTTTAAAGAAGACGAAACGCCATCAAATGCTGATTTTTGTATTTTAGTTAATGGTGATTCAATGGAACCTATGTTAAAACAAGGAACATACGCTTTTATTAAGAAAGAAGATTCTATTAAAGATGGTACAATTGCACTCGTTGTATTAGATGGAGTAAGTCTTATCAAGCGTGTAGATATATGCGAAGACTATATTAATTTGGTATCTCTAAATCCGAAGTATGATGATATCAAAGTCGCTTCGTTTAGTGATATTAAAGTAATGGGCAAAGTTGTATTGTGATTAATAACGTATATTTAGCGCTTTAATATAAATATAAACAAAGGAGAAATTGACATGAAAAAAGCAATCTTAACTTTAAGTCTTATATTTATTACCTACTACCTCACTTTTAAATATATGTGGATTAAAGAATTGAAGTATTAATCATGCTTATTTGAAAAAGACGTCTATTTCAGCAGTGTTTGAAAGGAAGTTTATAATGAAAATAACTAATTGCAAAATAAAAAAAGAAACTATAGTATATGAAGTTTTAACTAGTGGTAATCAACCATTCACTTATGAGTTACCTAAAGATTTATCGTCACATAATGCGCGTAAATACTTGGAATTTATTTCACAAAAAATAGATGGCGATAAGTTAACCAAAGAAGATTCATTATGATTTTACTAATCAAAAAACGTCTACAAGTGTAGACGTTGAATGGTGGTGAGAGTGTGAGCGAGAATAAAGGAGAAATGATGACGCATAATATAGAAAAACGCATTAATAAATTAAAAACTTCTGGAAATCCAAAATTTAAAAAATTAGATTCAGATATTCACTATTTACTCAAGAGATTTGAAGGTGAAAAAAACCATAAAGGTTTTTATCCAAAGTTTAAACAAGGAGAAATAGTTTTTGTAGATTTCGGTATAAACGTTAATAAAGAATTCTCTAATTCACACTTTGCAATAGTGATGAATAAAAATGATTCTAATACGGAAGATATAGTAAATGTTATTCCCTTATCTTCTAAAGAAAACAAAAAGTATTTAAAGATGAATTTTGATTTGAAATGGGAGTATTATTTAAGATTGTTTTTAAATTTAATTAGCGCGCAAAATAATTCAGCTATATTAAAAGAAGTTTTCGATAAAAAATACCAAAAAAACAACACAGAATTCATCACTAAAGATTATTTTAGTGAATTTATATCTGATAGTTTAGAAATTGAAAATAAATTAAATAAAATTGACAGAAACATTAATAACATAGTATCAGCAATTGATAAGGTAAAAAAATTAAAAGGTAATAGTTACGCTTGCATAAATTCTTTCCAGCCGATTAGTAAGTTTCGCATAAGAAAAGTTTTACCCCAAAAAATTAAAAATCCAGTAATAGATTCTTCGGATATTATGTTACTGATAAATAGAATTAATAATAATATATTGCAGATTCCTGATATAAGATGATATAATTTTAATATATTAAAGGTTTATCCTTTAAAACACGTATATATTCGTTACCATTTTTGGTAATTAACCATGTAATCTTATAACTATAAGTGGCGTCTGTATTTTATACAGGCGTCTTTTTTTATACAATTTTCATGGGTAGCCCGCCTACCCTTATTATTTTTTGCCAATTTTGAGGAGGGAACGCATGAAAACACGTTGTTACGATGGTAAAAAATGGCAATATGAATTTAAGTATGAAGGAAAAAGATACCGTAAGAAAGGTTTTAGAACAAAGCGTGAAGCTAATTCTGCTGGACTAGACAAGTTAAATGAGTTAAGAAGTGGTTTTAATATAGATAACTATATAACTCTTGAAGAATACTTCGAAAATTGGATTAAAACGTATAAACAACCTGTTGTTAAAGAAAATACCTACCGTCATTATAGAAATGCATTACAACATATACAAAAACATAAAATAGGTAAAATGGAGTTATCAAAGATAAATAGACAAGTTTATCAGAAATTCATAAACGATTATTCAAAAGAACACGCAAAAGAAACTATAAGAAAAACAAACGGTGCTATTCGGTCAGCTTTAGATGACGCATTATATGATGGGCTTATTTTTAAAAATCCCGCTTATAAAGTTAATTATAAAGCCGGAAAACCTACGAAGTCAGAACAAGAAAAATTCATCTCGGTAACTGAATATGAAATACTAAAAGATCACGTCAGAAAGAAGAGAACTCGTTCATCATTAGCGCTATTCATAATGATTTGTACGGGTTGTCGTGTCAGTGGTGCAAGAAATATAAAGATTGAGCATATCAACCAAGTGAAAAACACTATATTTATTGACGAGCGAAAAACCGATACTTCCCCTAGATATATCAGTATCGCTAAATCTGATATGAAACACATTATGGACGTCATAAGTACATTTGCAATTAGCTATGATGGTTACATTTTCAAAGAAGCCGGATCTATAATTAACCTTCATGCTATCAATAATGCTTTGAAATCAGCCTGTAGAGTCAATAATATACCAATTATTACATCGCACGCATTAAGACACACTCATTGTTCTTATTTACTAGCAAAAGGTGTATCTATACATTACATTTCTAAAAGATTAGGTCATAAAAATATAGCAATAACTACATCCGTGTATTCTCATTTGTTAGAAGAAAAATTTAATGAAGAGGACAAAAAAACAACTAAAATTTTAGAAAGTATGTAATTTAGGGACCCATTAGGGACTCCAAACCCAATAAATACTGTTGTTACAAGGTTTCTATGTATCCGAACTGGGGCCAATATAAACGAGCTGATTTAATTGGTCAGTCTTCATATATTAAAAATAATGATGTTGTTATTTTCAATGAAGCATTTGATAATGGTGCATCTGATAAGTTATTAAATAATGTTAAAAAAGAATATCCATATCAAACACCTGTGCTTGGTCGTTCTCATTCTGGTTGGGATAAAACTGAAGGTAATTATTCTAATACAGTTGCTGAAGATGGTGGCGTAGCAATTGTAAGTAAATATCCGATTAAAGAAAAAATTCAACATGTTTTCAAAAGCGGTTGTGGATTTGATAATGATAGTAACAAAGGATTTGTTTATACAAAAATAGAAAAAAATGGTAAAAACGTCCATGTTATCGGAACACATACACAATCAGAAGATACTCGTTGTGGTGCTGGTCATGATAGAAAAATTAGAGCTGAACAAATGAAAGAAATTAGCGACTTTGTTAAAAAGAAAAACATCCCTAAAGACGAAACTGTATATATCGGTGGCGACTTGAATGTCAATAAAGGTACTGAAGAGTTCAAAGATATGCTTAAAAACTTAAACGTTAATGATGTTTTATATGCAGGTCACAACAGTACATGGGATCCAAAATCGAATTCTATTGCAAAATATAATTATCCTAATGGCAAACCAGAACATTTAGACTATATATTCACAGACAAAGATCATAAACAACCTAAGCAATTAATCAATGAGGTTGTTACTGAAAAACCAAAACCATGGGATGTATATGCGTTCCCTTACTATTATGTATACAATGATTTTTCAGATCATTACCCAATCAAAGCCTATAGTAAATAGTGCTCAACAAACTACATCGCTTCGGTCGTTTTGATCGAAGCGATTTTTATCTTCTGATAATCTTATTTGCTCTAGTTTCTTCATTAAATTATAGATACTTCAGTTTTAAAGTCAGATGCTTATTTCAATTTAATACATACGCCTTTTGACAATAATATAAAAGTAGGGAGTAAGACAGAAATAATAAAGAACCACTAATGATTTATTATGTAGTGGTTCTTATACATTAGCCACAGTTCATGTGTACTTAAAAATAGGAATACATGAATAAAACGCATGCATAAGAAATACTAATTTCTATAGAAAAAGTATTTCTTTATCGTTGTCCTACCCCAACTTGCATTGTTTGTAGAATTTCTTCTTGAAATTCTCTATGTTGGGGCCCCGACCCCAACTTGCACATTTTTGTAAGCTGACTTTATGTCAGCTTCTGTGTTGGGGCCCCAGCCCCAACTTGCATTGTCTGTAGAATTTCTTCTTGAAATTCTCTGTGTCGGGCCCCGCAGTCAACTTCTGTCAATATAACATTGTAGAGTCTAGGACATTGATTTATATCCCAGACTCTACCATAAACCTTATTTTTTCTCTTTATCATCTAAAGCTTTAATGAATTTTACATCGTGCGTCTTCCAATCTACTTCGTATAAAGCTGACAATTTTTCTTCTTTCTGATCTACATGGTTTTTACCTGTCCAATATCCCCAGAATCCATGTCGCATCCAATCTATTTTAAAATCATCCATTGTACGTTTATAATGAACTACAAATTTTGATTTCCCTTTATCTTTCTTATCATGTGACATAACAGCTAAAAACTCAGGATTAAATCCTTCAGACACAGTTACAGGCATTTTATTTTTCGGTGTAAAATTATCTTTCGCCCATAAATTACCATTTCTTGTTAATGTGAAAATTTCACTACCCACTCTATTATCACTATCATTAGTTAATTGTCTTGTATGGTCATGTCCCATATTATTTATTAAATGTGCTTCTACTTTCCAACCTACACCTTTATTTGTCGCAGGTTGATCAATTAATGTACGATATGATGGTTGTTGATAACTTATTGTTTCTGAATAATTACGTTCTTTCGTAATATTACCAGTAATGCCTCCTGGACTAATAGAGAAATCTCCACCTGTTTTATAACCATATGTGTATTTAACTTCTCTTGTTTCATCTTGATTTTTCGGAGCAAAATCTGTCACTTTTGTATTCGTGTTATTATCTACATTTTGAATTGAAACTGAATATGAACCTGGCCATCTTAACGTGCTATTCCAATAACCATTTGGGTCTAATATTTTCAATCCACTACCAATCGTTCCTTTTGCTTTGATAAAAACTGTTTCTTTATCATAATTAGGTTCAGTTAAAAAATTAAATTGTAAACTTTGAGAGATTTTTTTCTGAGAATCACTAGTTGTAGCTGTACGTGTGAACATTTTTGTATTTCCATCTATATTTTGCTCAGAAACTTGTGTGATTTCTGATTTAATCTTTGCAAATGAGGTTGCCGGGAATACAGTTAAAGTAGTTGATAACGCTAAACTACAGATTGTGATATTTTTACATATTTGTTTAATCATTTGTAATCCTTCCCTTCAAATTTATCCTTCTCTAAACGGCTGGTCATCTGAGTATTTATCAACGACCTTAACTGTTTTATTTTTCCAATCAACTTCATAAGTCACTATAAATCTATGACCTACTTTATTTTTCTCTAAAATTGGCGGTGCATAATGTAGACCAGGACTATTTTTCAAAATATCTTGATTTCGTGTGTATGTTACTTCAAATTGCGTTTTCTCGTTCGACTTTTCATTAGATAAATAAGTTAAAAATTCTGGATTAAATCCACTTCTGACAAGAGCTGGATATCTATATTTAGCAGCAAAACTTGATTCAGGATTATCTACTGAAGACGTTCTAGTATTTCTATAGAATAAAAATTCATCATTTCTATTTTTTACTTCTCCACCATATTTCAAATCATTCGCTATAACCGACCAATGCACATGCCAGTTATTATTTTTACCGCTCGCAATTGTGTCATAATTTTGCTGATTGTAACTAATCGTTTGTGAATAGCTATTTGAAGAGTTTCGTCCAATACCTTTTATTGAATCGAATTTACCTCCAAGCGTATATGAAAACGTACTATCTACTTTCGCAGTTGAAATTTTATTTTTCGGTAATTGATCTAATATCTCAGTTTTAGGATTTCTTTTCACTTGGAAATCTACGTGATATTCACTTGGATATTTTAGCCACGTTGAATTTTTTTCTTCTTTATGAGACTCAAATTTCAAATTTGAATGAATTGAACCTTGTTTTTTAACAAGTAATACATCTTTGTCATATGTTGGATCATCGATGAAATTGAATTCTAAATTTTGCAAGATATTCGTTTTCTCATCATATTCTGATTCGGTGCGCTTTGTGACTTTACCATTTTTACCAACATCATCTGGCGCTGCGACATTCTTACCTTTCTTAGTTGAATCTTGCTTGTCTTTTTGTTGAGCTTTATCAACATGTTCTTTCTTATTTTGATCTTGTGAGTCTTTATGAGCTGAATTTGCTTGAGTCGTTGCTGCTGATAACAATAAAAGTGCGCATGATAATGATGACGCTAATAAAACACGTTTTTTATTTTTCATTGTTATAACCTTCTTTCATATAATTTTCGTATATTTAATAATTGTTGATATGTATCGACATGTGAATAGTATCACAAAATCAAGGGATATATATTTAACTATTTATTAAATCATTTTGTTAATATTATTAAATACTTTTTTTGCTATAAAATTAATATGTGTACAAGGTGTTTTATTCAGTAAGTATTCTTATTAGAAGTAATTGTATGTAGGTTCGTAAATTGTAGTTGCTTTGTCTAAATAAATTTTATTGCAACCTATTTATTCCAAAAAAGAGATAATAAAAAAATTTACTGCTGTATATAGAGGTTTAATTCTGTAAATCAAAATTAAATAACGCACTATATTCTTTAATGAATATAATGTTTAAGTCCAAAAAATATGTTTATATAGTAATATATACTATTTTTTAAAGGTGTGATTTTAATGACAACTTTTAGCGAGAAGGAAAAAATTCAATTATTAGCAGATATTGTTGAACTTCAAACAGAGAATAATAATGAAATTGAAGTTTGTGAATATTTAAAAGGTTTATTAGCCAAATACAATATCGACTCTAAAATTTTAAATGTTAATGATCAAAGAGCTAATATCGTTGCAGAAATTGGAACTGGTTCTCCTGTACTAGCATTGAGTGGTCATATGGACGTTGTTGATGCTGGAAATAGTGATAACTGGACATACCCTCCTTTTAAATTGACAGAAAAAGAAGGCAAGCTATATGGAAGAGGTACAACTGATATGAAAGGCGGTCTTATGGCTTTGGTCATATCATTCATCGAATTAAAGGAACAAAATCGATTACCTCAAGGAACACTTCGATTGCTTGCTACAGCAGGTGAAGAAAAGGAACAAGAAGGTGCAAAATTATTTGCAAAAGAAGGATATTTAGATGATGTAGACGGTTTAATTATTGCTGAACCAACTGGCTCTGGCATATTTTATGCGCATAAAGGATCAATGTCATGTAAAGTTACTGCTACTGGTAAAGCTGTACATAGTTCAATCCCTTTTATTGGAGATAATGCTATCGACACATTGTTAGAATTTTATAATCAGTTTAAAGAAAAATATACAGATCTTAAAAAATATGATACAGAACATCAACTTGATGTCGCACCTATGTTTAAGTCATTTATCGGCAATGCTATTTCTGAAGAAGAAGCAAATTATGCTTCTGGACTTACGGCAGTTTGTTCAATTGCACGCGGTGGAAAACAATTTAATTCAGTACCTGATGAAGCGTCACTAGAATTTAATGTTAGACCTGTTCCAGAATATGATAATGATTTTGTTGAAAAGTTCTTTCAAGATATTATTAATGATGTAAATAAAAATAAACTTAACCTTGAAATTCCTAGCAATCATCGACCTGTAACAAGCGATAAAAATAGTAAATTAGTAACTACGTTAAAAGAAATTGTTTCTAACTATGTGAATAAAGATGATATATTTATCGCTGCTCATGTAGGTGCTACGGATGCTTCCAGCTTCTTAGGAGATAATAAGAATAATGTGGACTTAGCTATTTTCGGCCCAGGTAATCCTATAATGGCACATCAAATTGATGAATTTATTGAAAAAGATATGTATCTTAAATATATTGATATTTATGAAGAAGCAATCATTAAATATTTAAAAGAAAAATAAGAGGTATACTGTCAGCAATATTTTTCGTCTTGCTGGCAGTTTTTTATTTTAATTTTATGTTTCAAGCCCAAAAATAGAAATAACAACTAACATTATTTGGATGTAAATATTAAAATATGAACAAGCACATTTTCATTGCCAAAACGATTTAAAGTAGAAACAATCATGATCAATTATTGCACATAACTTGACTAATGGCC
The DNA here is from genome assembly GCF_000236925.1 of Staphylococcus argenteus. Taxonomy (NCBI): domain Bacteria; kingdom Bacillati; phylum Bacillota; class Bacilli; order Caryophanales; family Staphylococcaceae; genus Staphylococcus; species Staphylococcus argenteus. Next base: position 2,017,327 of record NC_016941.1, read on the forward strand.
TTTCAAAAATGTCGCCTTCCAATAGTTTAGTCGACTAACGGAAACCTTCTCATAAAATATTTTCATACAATAATTTAATATTTTTTTTAAACCAAGTGCGCAAATTTTATGATTAACAGTAAGAATATAATATACGTAATTAAATATTTAAAATTTTACTGATATTGTCTCCATACTCTTCATCCCATTTATATTTGGCATTATCTTCTGATCAAAAATTCCTTTTAAAATTTTTTGCTGAAATAACACTGTTATCAAGCTGACAATGAATTAGTTTTATATTTTATATTCATTTTCTATTAAAAATATATAAAGAATTAGTCAATGCTTGTTATTATTATACATCAGTAACATTTCCATTTTCATTTATGATATTATCTAATTATTAATTTATAATATAAAGGAGCATGCAATAAAATGAACAAAGTCCACAAACCTTTATATTTTTATTTAATCCTATTCTTCTCTACAACTATCATAGGTGCACTTTTATTATATTTACCTTTCACTGGTAAAAAGCCAATATCTTTTTTGGATGCTCTTTTTATAGCTTCAAGTGCATTCACAGTGACTGGCTTGTCTCCAGTCGATATAGGGTCACAGTTTAATATACTTGGTGAAATAGTAATACTGTTATTAATTCAAATAGGTGGCCTAGGTATCGTAACCGTAACCTTATTAACACTAGTATTTTTAAATAGAAAAATATCAATGAAAAATAGATTCTTGATTATGGTTACATGGAATATTGACGAACCTGGTGGTGTTATCAAGCTAATTAAACACTTGGCTATTTATAGTTTAGTCACTGAATTAATTGGTATGTTTTGTTTGTGTTTATCTTTTATACCAAAATTTGGTATTGGTAAAGGTTTATTTTTAAGTTTATTCACATCAGTGTCAGCTTTTAATAATGCTGGATTTGCTCTTTTTAAGAATAACTTAATAGATTTTTCTAATGATCCAATTGTGATTATCACAATCTCAATACTCATAATATTGGGAGGTATTGGACATTTTGTCGTAATAGACTTTATTAATTGTAAAAAACTGAGTCGTTTATCTTTGCACTCTAAATTAGTCTTAACTACAACTAGTATCCTAATAATTATAGGATCTATTACATTCTTTTTATTAGAACAGTTTAATACGATGCAACATATGGGATTAGTTGAAAAAATCGGAAATTCTATTTTCCAATCAGTAACAACACGTACAGCCGGTTTTAACACTATTGATATAGCAAACATTAACAAATCTACCGCCTTAATGTTAATGCTACTTATGTTTATTGGTGGTGCGCCTCTTAGTGCAGCTGGGGGAATTAAAATAACTACTTTTGCAGTGGCGTTTATATTTGTTCTAAATTATATACGTAAAGAAAATAATGTTTCAGTATTCAATAAAGAAATATCTGATAAACACATAAAGCTATCTATTGTTACCATTAATATCTCATTTCTATTTATCAGTATAATTACTTTTATATTATCGATAATTAATCCGAATATATCATTAATCAAGTTATTATTCGAAGTGGTTTCTGCATTTGGAACAGTAGGTTTAACTATGAACCTTACCACAGAATATCATGGTATAACTAAAATGATTATTATATTGGTTATGCTCTGCGGTAAAGTAGGACTATTAACTTTATTAAGAACATTTATACCACCTAAAAGTCCTAAAAAATTCCGCTACACTAAAGGACAAATTTATCTATAAAAATAACTATCAATCTATACTGAGAAATCATCTAGTGTAATGAATACATTTTATTTAGAGTCTGGGACATAAATCAATGTTCTAGGCTCTACAATGTAATATTGGCATTTATTGACTAAATAAAAATGCTCTTGTAACAAGCTTTTTCAATTTTAGTCAACCTTGCCAATGTACTAGATTAGTGGCAGAACGAGCTACATGTATATAATTTTGTTTTTACTGATATTAATGACTATCCACTTGTGGTTTAAAATGATTCAATGTGAATTCAATCAATGATGTCACCCATCCATTAAAAATTTCATCAAGCACTTATCCATTTCGTCATTCGCAATGTACATTACTTATTGAGGATGTTGTACAAATTAAAAAATTACAAGAACGATTACGCCACAAAGATATAAATACCCCTCTAAATACCATTATGAATCTCAATAACAAATTAGCACATAAAAAAGACGCCTCCCATAAGCTTAGTCAACTTATGGAAGACGTCTTTCTAAAACATGCTATTTGTGCATCTAATATTTACTTATAATGAATCATACTCATCCGTAATGTAATTTTCTAGTAAGGTAAAACTAAAAACAGTTTTACATCATTCCTGGCATGCCACCCATATTTGGTTGGTCATTATTTTTTTCTGGGATTGATGCTACAACCGCTTCAGTTGTTAAGAACATTGCTGCAACACTTGCTGCATGTTGTAATGCTGAGCGTGTTACTTTCGTTGGGTCAACGATACCTGCTTCTAACATGTTCACCCATTCATTTGTAGCAGCGTTAAATCCAACACCCGGTTCTGCATTTTTCAAACGTTCTACAATAACAGAACCTTCTAGTCCTGCATTTTCAGCAATTTGGCGAACTGGTGCAGTTAAAGCTTTAAGTACAATATTCACACCTGTTTCAATATCACCTTCTGCTTCAATTTCACTTACTTTTTGGTAAACATTTACTAATGCAGTACCACCACCTGCAACAATACCTTCTTCTACAGCTGCACGTGTTGAGTTTAATGCATCTTCAATACGTAATTTACGTTCTTTAAGTTCTGTTTCACTCGCTGCACCTACTTTAATAACTGCAACACCGCCTGCTAACTTAGCTAAGCGCTCTTGTAATTTTTCACGATCAAAGTCAGATTCAGTTTCTTCAATTTGAGATTTCAATTGGCTTACGCGTGCATCAATACTGTTTTCATCACCATCACCATCAACAACAGTCGTATTATCTTTAGTAACCTCAACTTTACTTGCAGTACCTAACATATCAATCGTTGCATCTTTAAGGTCTAGTCCTAAATCATCAGTAATTACTTGTGCACCAGTTAAAATAGCCAAATCTTCTAACATTGCTTTACGGCGATCACCAAATCCTGGTGCTTTAACAGCAACAGCTGTAAATGTACCACGCATGCGGTTTAGCACGATATTTGTTAACGCATCTCCTTCAACTTCATCTGCAACAATTAAGATAGGACGATTTGATTGAACTACTTGTTCTAATAAAGGTAAGATATCTTGGAATGATGAGATTTTTTTATCTGTCACTAAAATGTACGGGCGTTCTAATTCAGCAACCATTTTATCTGAATCAGTAACCATATACGGTGATTGATAACCACGATCAAACTGCATACCTTCAACTACTTCTAGTTCAGTATTCAAACCATTTGACTCTTCAATTGTAATGACACCATCATTACCTACTTTTTCCATCGCTTCTGAAATATAACGTCCAATTTCTTCATCTGCTGCAGAAATTGCACCTACTTGCGCTATTTCATTTTTATTTTCAACTTTTTGAGAATTTTCATGTAATGCTTCTACAGCAACTTTCACTGCTTTATCAATACCTTGACGTAAACCTACTGGATTAGCACCACTTGTGACATTTTTCAATCCTTCTTGAATCATTGCTTGAGCTAATACTGTCGCAGTTGTAGTACCGTCACCTGCAATTTCGTTTGTTTTATTTGCTACTTCTTGAACTAATTTCGCACCCATATTTTCATATGGATCTTCTAATTCAATTTCTTTGGCAATCGTTACACCATCATTCGTAATTAAAGGTGCTGTAAACTCTTTATCTAAAACAACGTTACGTCCTTTAGGACCAATTGTAACTTTAACAGCATTTGCAAGTTGATCAACACCACGCAACATTGCTTGACGTGCATCTTCAGAGAATTTCAATTGTTTAGCCATATATAATAAACCTCCATTTTTTAATGTTTGATTATTGTTCTTAATAATTTATTTATGAATTAAGTTCTGTATTATTCAATAACTGCTAAAATATCTTCTTCATTTAATACCAGATATGTTTCATTATCTCGTTTAACTTCTATACCAGCATATTGTTGGAACACGACACGGTCCCCTTCTTTCACTTCAGGAGTCACTCTTGTACCATCATTTAATAGACGTCCAGTTCCTACTGCAACGATAACGCCTTCGTTTGATTTTTCTTTAGCACTATCAGTTAAAACAATACCACTTTTAGTTGTTTGTTCTTGTTCTTTTTTCTCAATAATCACACGATTTCCAATTGGTTTTAGCATGATTGTTCCTCCTTAAAAAAACCTAAAGTTTAGCACTTAACATTAAAGAGTGCTAACATACATTTATAATAATCAAATTTGGTCAAAATTTCAAGTCATAACCATTTGATTAAGTTTTGTAACTTCATGTTATTTAAGATAAAATAAGTTATAAATAAAATATATGGAGGAAAATTATGACAAGACTATGGGCATCATTGCTAACTGTTATTATATATTTATTGTCGCAATTTTTACCGGCAGTCATTTTAAAAGCACCACAATTTGCACAATATAGTGGTTTGGAACAACAAAAAGCCGGCATCTATATTCAACTCGTTCTATTTTTAATTGCGGCTACTACGATTATTTTTATTAATTTTAAAATCAAAGACCCTACAAGATTAGAATCCGAAGTAAAGGAACCTAATAAATACATTATTCCATGGGCATTACTTGGATTTGCACTTGTCATGGTTTATCAATTTATAGTGAGCATTGTATTAACGCAAATTTATGGTGGACAACAAGTAAGTCCTAATACAGAAAAGCTAATTATTATTGCTCGAAAAATACCTATATTTATCTTCTTTGTATCTATTATCGGTCCTTTATTAGAAGAATACGTATTCAGAAAAGTCATCTTTGGAGAATTATTTAATGCGATTAAAGGCAATCGTATCGTGGCATTTGTTATTGCTACAACAGTAAGTTCATTAATATTTGCATTAGCTCATAATGATTTCAAATTTATTCCAGTTTATTTTGGTATGGGTGTCATTTTTTCATTAGCATATGTATGGACAAAACGACTTGCTGTTCCAATTATTATCCATATGTTACAAAACGGATTTGTAGTCATATTCCAATTACTAAATCCAGAAACAATGAAAAAGACAACCGAGCAAGCAAGTTTTATTTATCATATTTTTATGCCATAACATAACAAAACGAATCACTGACGGATTAAAGTCGTTGTGATTCGTTTTTATTTTGCTTTTTATGACGTTTTATAATAAAGATTAACATCGTTGTAAAAATTAAAATCATTGAACAAATAATAGCTATCCAACTTTTACCATACACTGTTGTTTCGCTTTTCTTATTTTCTTTTTGTTTTTTTACAACTGTAAAATCATCTTTTTCATGTGGTTCAAATGCACGATGTTTCGTGTCTGTCTTATCTTCTGGTTTTTTTAAATCTGGCATCGATCCAATTTCACCAGTAATTAAAGCCAAAACTTGTTCATCCAAATTACGATAGTATCTTTCTGATTTCAACGGGTTGAAATATTGGAACCTAAAGTAATTCGATTGCTGTTGTAATCCATTTAAATATGCATTTCCGCTAAAGTTTTGTTTGCGAATAATATTATAAATGTCTTCATCAGTAACTTCGCCAAAATCTTTACCCAACTTATTAATTTGATTTAAAATATATGGATTATATTTATAAGCCCCATTTGCCAATGCTAAAAATCGTTGTGATACAAAATCATTGTTATTAGGTTTTTGTGAGTTCCCTTGATTTCCATTTGATTGCCATTGACCTTGATTAGATCCATCCGAAGCATTCGGATTCCATGTTCCTCCATTTTTCGAGCCACCAGAATGATTGGAATCCCCAGGTTGATTGGGATTAGGAAGCGGATTCGGCTTTGGTTTATCTGGGTCTGGTTTTGGATCCGGATTCGGCTTTGGTTTATCTGGATCTGGTTTCGGATCCGGATTTGGTTTCGGTTTATCTGGATCTGGTTTCGGATCCGGATTTGGTTTCGGTTTATCTGGGTCTGGTTTCGGATCCGGATTTGGCTTCGGTTTATCTGGGTCTGGTTTCGGATCCGGATTTGGCTTCGGTTTATCTGGATCTGGTTTCGGATCCGGGTTTGGTTTCGAGTTATCTGGATTCACTTGGTTTGAATCAGAATTGGCATCTCGATTATTCGAGCCTGTTCCTCCATTATCAGAAGGACTTGGTTGATGAGGTGCCCCAGTCCCATTATTACTTTCATTTAGTTCATTGGATGGAGATGTTGATGTTGAATCATTATTCATATTTGGAGCAGGCGTTTCTTCATTTACGTTAGTTTTCGCTTCAACTGTATGCGTCACAATACCGACTCCTGAACTACTTAAAACAAATATACTTGTTGAAAGTAACATTTTCTTAACCCAATGACATGTCATTTCACGAGACACCTCCCTTTTTCATGTAAGTATTAATCTAAGTATAATAAATATGCGTTGAAAATGCATTTATATTTGAAATTTGAAAATGAATATTAATATTCTTGAAACTTTCGTAAATATTACTTTACAAGTTTAGGTATAAATTTTATACTTAGTTTGTTAAATATTCTTTACACAAAAGGAGCAATTATCATGGGTTTATTTAAAAAAGATAAAACAGCAATGACTTTTAATGATGCAATGGAAGAAAGACGTTCAATATATAATTTAAAAGAATCTATTTCAATTAGTGATGACGAATTAGAAGCAATTATTGCACATGCAGTTAAGCATGTTCCTTCATCATTTAATTCTCAATCAACAAGAATCGTATTACTTTTAAATGACAACAATAATAAATTTTGGGATAACACAAAAGCTATTTTAAAAGAAGTTATGGGTGAAGATCGAGATTTCAACCCTACTGAACAAAAAATAAATAATTTTAAACATTCATATGGCACTATTTTATTTTATGAAGATCAAGATGTTGTGAGTGGCTTACAAGAGCAAATGCCAAATTACTATGATAACTTTGCTATTTGGTCTACACAAACCAATGCAATGCACCAATACGCTATTTGGACTGCGTTAGCAACTAAAGGTATTGGCGCTTCTTTACAACACTATAATCCACTAGTTGATGAAATGGCAGCAAATGAATTTGATATTCCTAAAAACTGGAAGCTCTATGCACAAATGCCATTCGGTGATGTTCGCGAAGATGCCGGCGAGAAATCATTTCATCCTATCGAAGATCGTTTCATAATTAAGAAATAATATGTATATCTGCTGACAAATTAATTTTTTGTCAGCTTTTTTTGCGTTTCAATAAATCTTTTAGTAAGTTATAAGTAGGATTTATCAAGGATGTGACGTTATGAAAGTTCAAATTTATCAAGTACCAATCATTTTAGGAGATAGTCATAAAAATGAGATACAAATAACTCAATGGTTTGAGGAACATGTAAATGATGACATAGAGGTCGTTGTCTTACCTGAAATGTGGAACAATGGTTATGATTTAGAACACTTAAATGACAAAGCAGATAAAAATTTAGATAGAAGTTTTTCGTTTATTAAACAATTAGCTGAAAAATATGGTATTGATATCATAGCAGGTTCTGTTTCTAATATTAAAAATAATAAAATATATAATACCGCTTTTAGTGTAAATCGCAATGGCCAGCTAATTAATGAATATGACAAAATTCATTTGGTACCTATGTTAAGAGAACATGAATTTTTAACAGCTGGTGAAAATGTTGCAGAACCATTCCATTTATCTAATGGTACTTTAGTGACTCAGCTTATATGTTATGACTTGCGCTTTCCAGAATTATTAAGATATCCAGCACGTTGTGGGGCAAAAATTGCATTTTATGTTGCTCAATGGCCATTTTCTAGACTTAAACATTGGCAGTCCTTATTAAAGGCACGTGCCATTGAAAATAATATGTTTGTCGTTGGAACTAATAGCACAGGATTTGATGGCAATACCGAGTATGCTGGTCATTCAATGGTTATTAATCCAAACGGAGATATAATTGCGGAATTAACAACCAACTCGGATGTTTTAACTGTAGACTTAAATTTAGACGAAGTAGATCAACAACGAGAAAACATTCCAGTGTTTAAAAGTATTAACTTAAATCTATATAAGTAAGTTTCATTGATTTTAAAAATACTCATAATAATACTTAGGCTTATGAAGAACTACTTCATTAGTCTATTTTTATGTAAAGACCTCCATCATATCAAACAAATCTTCTTATCATTTTATATAATGATTTCTTGATAAAATGCTTTTATCCCCTCTTTTGTTGCAACAAAAAAAGGCCGCGAGCTTGGGAGGGGCTCACGACCATATACTTATTATTAAGGGAATGTTTTACAGTTATTTTTTCAATCTATTTTTGGGGATGTTATTAATTATGAAAAAAATTATATTTATCAAATAATGATAAATCGATGTTGTTTACGATAGCTTACATGCTAGAAATAATTATCTGTAATGATAATTAAGAAAAATACATAGCACTGAGTCCAAGGAAACTAACTCTATTAGCAAATGTTACTCACTTGCTAAATTTACATGGTTATTAAGTTGGGATGGCTTAATAACTCATACTTTTAGTACTATACGAAGATAACAAATTTACAATGAAAGTAATTAATTATTCGTCTTATTTTTTAGTGAATTTATTCACAGTGTCGATAATCCATTTTACTAAGTCACTGATTGTTGAAATGATATCTTGTGCCATTGAAATCACTCCTTCCTTAATTAAGATAAAAATTCTTAAAATTAAACAACTCATCAACTATTTTCCATCACATCTCTGTGATCTATTTACATTAAAACATGCAAAAAGCATTTGTTTTCGATTTTTTCTTAACTAGCCATTTTTTATTCTTAACTGTAAATTTTTTTATGTTAAAATATTAAATACAAATTACATTTAACAGTTAAGTATTTATTTTCGACAGTTAGGCAATATAATGATAAAAGATTGTACTAAATCGTATAATACGAGTGAGGAGAGTGGTGTAAAATTGAATTATTTTGATAATAAAATTGACCAGTTCGCCACGTATCTTCAAAAGAGAAATAACTTAGATCATATTCAATTTTTGCAAGTACGATTAGGGATGCAGGTCTTAGCTAAAAATATAGGCAAATTGATTGTTATGTATATCCTTGCTTATATTTTAGGCATTTTTATTTACACGTTAATCACAAATTTATCATTTTATTTAATAAGACGGCACGCACACGGTGCACACGCGCCTACTTCTTTTTGGTGTTATGTAGAGAGTATTATATTGTTTATATTTTTACCATTAGCAATAATAAATTTTCATATTAACCCGTTTATAATGATTATTTTGACTATTATTGCTATAGGTTTAATAATAAAATATGCTCCTGCAGCTACTAAAAAGAAACCCATTCCTGTTCGACTTATAAAGCGAAAAAAATATTATGCGACTATTGTTAGTTTAGTCTTTTTCATTATCACACTTATCATCAAAGAACCGTTTGCCCAATTTATTCAATTGGGTATCATAATTGAAGCCATTACATTATTACCCATTTTCTTTATTAGGAGGAATTAAAATGAATACTTTATTTAACTTATTATTTGAACTTATTACTGGGATTTTAAAAAACATTGGTAACATTGCAGCATACAGTACATGCGACTTTATAATGGATGAAGTTGAAGTACCAAAAGAATTAACTCAATTACACGAATAATTTAAATAGAGAGTGTGATAATAGGTGGAATTAATAAATAGTTATAGTTTTGTTTTATTCGTATTAACTCAAATGATATTAATGTTTACAATACCAGCTATTATTAGTGGAATCAAATATAGTAAATTTGATTATGTATGTATTGTAGCAATCTCGTCATTATCGTTATTTCTATTTAAAATGTTTGATAGCGCATCCCTTATAATATTAACTTCATTCATAATAATAATGTATTTCGTCAAAATCAAATGGTATTCTATTTTACTGATTATGACTTCACAAATAATTTTGTACTGTGCTAACTATATGTTTATAGTTATGTATGCCTATATTGGCAAAATTTCTGATAGTATATTTGTAATATTTCCAAGCTTTTTTGCTATTTATGTGACGATTAGTTTACTATTTTCTTATATTATAAATAGAGTATTAAAAAAAGTTAGCTCTTCTTATCTAGTTCTAAATAAAGGATTTTTAATAGTTATTTCGACCATCTTACTGCTTACTTTTTCTTTGTTTTTCTTTTATTCACAAATAAATTCAGATGAAGCAAAAGTAATAAGGCAGTATTCATTTATTTTTATTGGAATTACTATATTTTTAAGTATATTAACATTTGTTATTTCACAATTTCTTCTCAAAGAAATGAAATACAAACGAAACCAAGAAGAAATTGAAACATATTACGAATACACTTTAAAAATCGAAGCAATCAATAATGAAATGCGCAAGTTCCGTCATGATTATGTCAATATATTAACAACGCTTTCTGAATATATTTGCGAAGATGACATGCCTGGTTTGCGTGACTATTTCAATAAAAATATTGTGCCGATGAAGGATAACTTGCAAATGAATGCTATTAAATTAAATGGTATTGAGAATCTTAAAGTACGTGAGATTAAAGGGCTAATTACTGCCAAAATTTTACGTGCACAAGAAATGAATATTCCTATAAGTATAGAAATACCTGATGAAGTGACTCGCATTAATTTGAATATGATCGATTTAAGTCGCAGTATTGGTATTATTCTTGATAACGCAATTGAGGCATCAACAGAAATTGATGACCCTATCATTAGGGTAGCATTTATTGAAAGCGAAAATTCGGTAACGTTTATTGTTATGAATAAATGTGCTGATGATATACCACGTATTCATGAATTATTCCAAGAAAGTTTTTCTACTAAAGGTGAAGGTCGTGGTTTAGGTCTATCAACTTTAAAAGAAATTGCTGATAATGCGGATAATGTCTTGTTAGATACGATTATCGAAAATGGTTTCTTTATTCAAAAAGTTGAAATTATTAACAACTAGCCATAAGGATGTGAAAGAATGAAAATTTTCATTTGCGAAGACGATCCAAAACAAAGAGAAAACATGGTTACCATTATTAAAAATTATATAATGATAGAAGAAAAACCTATGGAAATTGCCCTCGCAACTGATGATCCTTATGAGGTGCTTGAGCAATCTAAAAATATGAATGATATAGGTTGTTACTTTTTAGATATTCAACTTTCAACAGACATTAATGGTATTAAATTAGGTAGTGAAATACGTAAGCATGACCCTGTTGGCAATATAATATTTGTTACTAGTCATAGTGAACTTACTTATTTAACATTTGTCTACAAAGTTGCAGCAATGGATTTTATTTTTAAAGATGATCCTGCTGAATTAAAAACACGAATTATAGATTGTCTAGAAACTGCACATACACGCTTACAATTATTATCAAAAGATAATAGCGTTGAAACGATAGAGTTAAAACGTGGCAGTAATTCAGTGTATGTTCAATACGATGATATTATGTTTTTCGAATCATCTACCAAATCGCATAGACTCATCGCCCATTTAGATAATCGTCAAATTGAATTTTATGGTAATTTAAAAGAATTGAGTCAATTAGATGATCGTTTTTTCAGATGTCATAATAGTTTTGTTGTCAATCGTCATAATATCGAATCCATTGATTCGAAAGAACGAATTGTCTATTTTAAAAATAAAGAACATTGTTATGCATCGGTAAGAAACGTTAAAAAAATATAATATGATAACTAAGTCAGTTAACGGCGTAAATCCTTTTGTGTATACTGTTTAACATTAACAGTGTAACTTTTCAACGCTTTGTATAGCTGGCTTTTTTATGTCTAATTTTAATTATCATTTCCACCAATCGTTCCGCCACTGCAAGTTACAAACATGTTCTTATTACACATAACTTATCAATTTCTTAATATCTGCACAATGCTTTACCTTGCGTTTTAACAAAATATTCTATATTTGACATCAACTTCTACTTTGAATCAATATTATATTCCCTATTTTTCAAATTAATCATAAAAAAGCAGTGTGAAACTATCTATTTCCTTAGTTTCTAACACTGCATAAAATATTAACATTATAATGAGTCTTCAACTTCTTGTATGTTAGGCAAACTGTTAATAGCACCATATTTCGTTGTCACCATTGCAGCAACACGATTACTAAATGATAAAATACCTTCACCTTCATTTTCAAAAAGATGGATTAAATCTAAAGTTGGAGACGCTAAAATTCGACTAATCACCGCACCAATAAAGGCATCTCCAGCTCCAGTTGTATCAACAGCATTTACTTTGTAACCAGCGTGATTAAATGTATTTCCATTTTTCAAATAGACAGCAGCACCATCTGAACCTTTTGTATAAATAACTACTTTGACGTTGCCTAAGAATAAAGATTGAATTGCTTCATTTTCATCATGTATACCTGTTATAAATTCTAATTCTTCATCAGAAACTTTTACTATATGTGCCAAAGGTAAAAATGAATGAATTGCATGCCTCAAATCTTCTGGGTTATCCCACAAAAGTAGCCTTACATTGGGATCAAAAACAACCGTGCCATTTGCATCTAATACTTTAGTAATTAATTTATGATGCGCATTTTTCATCGGACTTTCAACTAAATCCACAGAACAAAAATGTACTATATCATTTTCACTCACTTCAATATTATCCACATAACTCGGCTCAAATAGCATATCTGCAGATGGCTTTCGGTAGAATGAAAAGTCTCGTTCACCTGCTTCAGTTAGACTCACAAAAGCTAATGCCGTATTAGCTTCGTTCGTACGATAGACATGCTTTACATCCACACCTATTTTAGAAATTGTTTCAACAATACTATCTCCAAAAGCATCGTCACCTAACTGTGTAATTATATGTGCTTGCTGTCCTAACTTTTGAACAGCACATGCTACATTGCATGGGGCTCCACCAATTTGCTTCGTAAAGGTTTCAACATCTTTCAAATTGGCATTCGTCACATTTGGAATAAAATCAATTAACGCTTCACCTATTGCAAATAAACGTCTCATTCTTGATCATCCTTCAAATCATATTTAGTAAATTGTAAATAAACTTGTCCTGATTCTGTTGATGTTTTAATACCAACCGCATCGTCAGTTGGGAAAATTCGAGATGTTAATACACGTTCACCATCATTACAGAAAATTTCAATACTCGATGTATCAACATATATTTGTAATTGTTTCAATGGTGTATCTAACGTTGTGCTACGTGTCATACCTTCTACATTCGCTGGTAATAGACCACTATCACTTCGATCCAATGTAATTTTATTTTCGCGTTTATTATAAGAGATTAAAGTTGAAGTTGTTTTTGATGTACGTAGTTCGAAATATACTTCAGTTGCATCATTATCTAAAATATCAATAATTAGTTCATATTGCTTACCTTCATAAGGATGTAGCTTTCGTGTAAATTTATTTGCGTAGCCTAATGCTGTCTCTTTATTATGGCGTAACTTTTCTAATGCTGGATACGGACGTTGCATAAGTCGCCCATTTTCCACAGTTAATACTCGAGGAATAGTTAAACAATGAGCCCAACCTTCATTATCTGTAGGATATTCGATTTCCGGCAATCCCATCCATCCGATTAATACACGTTGCCCCTTTTCATCTAAAAATGTTTGAGGTGCATAAAAGTCAAAACCATTATCAAGTTCAACAAAATCTTCATGCTCAAAAGTTAAGTTTTCAATATCTAATTGACCTAACATATAACCACTTTGATAAATATTTTTAAATTGATCAGCTTGCGAATCAACACCTTGTGGACAAATAAGTATGACATCTTGACCATCGATATTAAAGTAATCTGGACACTCCCACATATATCCAAAATCATCTAATTCAGTTTTAATTTCACCTAAATAATGCCAGTTAATTATATCTTCAGTGCTATATAATAATAATCGACCTTGATGTTCAGTATTTTGTGCGCCAATGACTGCATAATACTTATCATCTTTTTTAAATACCTTCGGATCTCTAAAATGACTTGTATATCCTTCTGGTTGCTGATTAATTACAGGCTTTGGAAACTTTTCTACTGTTCCATCATCTTTCATACGTGCCATCATTTGACTCGAATGTCTTTGCCAATGGTTATCTCGATGATTCCCAGTATACATATAATATAAATGTCCGTTATATTCGAAAGCACTACCACTATACACACCATGACTATCATATTTTGAATCTGGATTTAATATAGGTCCTTCTGCTTTAAAAGTAACTAAATCATCACTTGTATAATTAAACCAATATTTTAACCCATGAACTGCACCTAACGGGAACCATTGATGTGACACATAATATTTTCCATTATAAAAAATAAGCCCATTCGGATCGTTCAATAATCCAGTTTCAGGTTGAATATGAAATTGTTGACGAAATTTAGATTGATCAACTTGTTGTTTTAAATTTTTGAAATATTCCGTATCAACGTCTTCGATACGTTGATAACGTTCTTCTCTAGTCCATTCGGTCATAATACTTGTCCAGTCCTCCTTTAACATTTATGATGCTAACAATTTATATTCTATTATAGCAAATTTTACTTACGTTCTTTAATTATTGCGCTATAATATTTCATACTTTGTGGTATCGGTTCCACCCTTATTTTAAAAAATACAGCGTCTAAATGCTAACATCTACAGTGACGCTATATGGCATATCTTTATTTTTTAGCATTTGTTGAATTTCTTCCATTGCGCATTGACCCGCTTCATAGTAGTTGTAATGAATTGTTTTAATCGTCGGAGATACTAACTGAGTCATAGGGTCTCCACCAAAACCATAAATTTGTTTCGGTTTCATGGCATCTTCTTTCCCAGAATAATATTTATAAGCTGCTAACGCAATCGTATCCGTCGCACCAACAATTGCATCTACTTGATTTACATTCTTTAATACTTGAGCAACATCTTGTTGTGCATCCTTATATGTGAAATTTGTTTCATGTACATTAGGTGTAATTTGATATTTAGCTAATTGATCAAGTAAACCACGTTTTCTATGTATACCGACTGCAATATCTTTTTCACTTACACTAAATACTTCAACTTGTCGATAATCTTGTTGCCCAATCCATTCACCAATGATTTGCCCTGCTTTGTAATCATCATGCACAATACTATGAAGCTGTTCATGCTGTTGTCCAACAATAACCGTTGGAACTTTCATTTTATTTATAACTTCAATATGCTTATTAGTAATATCTGTAGCCATTAAAACAATGCCATCTACTTTACTACGTGCTAATGTTTCAAGTGCTTGGATTTCTGCTTCAATGTTTAGTCCAGTATAATTTAAGATTAACTGAGATCCATATTTTTCACATTGTTTTGCTAACCCTTTGATTGTCTCATCTACAGCGTATGAATTCATTCTCGGTATGATTGCGCCAATAAGATGTGTTTGTCGGGCTCTTAAACTTTGTGCAAACTGATTCGGTTGATAGTCATGCTCAGCGATAATTTTTGTTAATTTTTCACTTGTTTTTTTACTGACAGATCCATTATTTAAAAACCTAGATACTGTACTTTTTGAAACACCTGCTAATTTGGCAATATCGGATATATTTTTCATAATTACTCACCTATCATTATTTATGACGCTTAGTTTATTTTAGCATATATGTAACCGCTTCAAATAACATTTCATCTCCTTTCTAAAAAATATTTAACAAAACAGAAAATGTCCTAACATCATTTTTCTAAACAGATGTCAGGACAATTTATTTTCTATGTATTTTTAATTTAATATCGAATATGTTTATTAAACCTATTTAGCTCGCCTTCAAAATAAGCATGCTCACCATGCACAATTTTATCTAATCCTATATTTGTTTCTTGCTCTGTCACAGACAACGGCGTAATCAATTTAATTACCTTCGCAATAATAAATGTCATAACTACGCTAAAAATTACTACTGCTGTAACACAAAGTATTTGCACTAACATAATATGAACATCACCTGTATAAATAAATCCATTATCAATATCCGGATTTGCTTTTTTACTTTGGAAAAATGCTGTTAATACTGCACCAATAATACCACCTACACCATGAATACCAAATGCATCTAACGCATCATGATATTTTAGTTTCACTTTTATATAATTAATGACGATATAACAACAAATACCACCAATTAATGCCATAATTGTTGCACTAAGATATGTTACATATCCAGCTGCAGGCGTAATGACAACAAGACCAGCCAGTGCACCTAGTAATAGCCCAAGTAAACTTGTAGTCTTTTTGAAAATATATTCTAAAATTAACCAACCTATAGCACCTGCGCTTGCAGCAATAACTGTGTTTGTAAATGCTAGCATTGCAATTTGATCAAATGTAAATGCACTACCTACATTAAATCCGTACCATCCAATCCACACAAAAATACCACCAATTAAGGTAATAATTAAATTATGAGGTGTAGATTCAGATTGTTTGTTACCTTTTCCAATCATAATTGCCAGTACCAAACCTGAAACACCTGATGTAATATGAACGACTGTACCACCAGCGAAATCTAATACGCCAAGTTTATTGATCCAACCGCCACCCCATACCCAGTGTGCTACCGGGCTATAAACAAGTGCTGTCCAAATAACTACAAATAATAGATACGGGATAAATTTCATTTTTTCAGCGATTGAACCTGATAAAATTGAGATTGCAATCGTACAAAACATCATTTGAAATAACATAAATAATGCCAGTGGTATATGTGGACTTATATCTTCTTGTGTAGCAAAACCTACATGATTAAGAAGTGTATATTGCCAATTTCCAAACCATAGGCTCCCATCTCCAAAACTAATAGTAAAACCAACTGTTATCCAAACAAATGTTACTAGAACAATTGCTGCCATACTTTGCATAACAGTATTAAGTGCATTTTTAGATTGAACTAATCCGCCATAAAACAAACTTAATCCTGGCGTCATTAACCAAACTAATAATGTACATAAAAACATAAATATTGTGTCGTTAAGATTCATACTTACCACTCCCTTGTTTTCATAATAATCTGATAATTTATAAAATGCAAAAATGCGTAAGATTATATGACATCTATTGAAATAAAATATGACACAACCTTTTTTTGTTAACACTTACTTATTCCTGATATTTCCATAATAAAAAGGCTATTTTCTCACTTTTAATATAGAGAAAATAGCCTTTTTAATGTTTGTGTTAGCAACAATAAATATCGTTATACTTTTTGAACTGTAATCGTCCAAGAAGCATTGTCAACTTGTTCGAAACTAGTTACGGGATATCCATTTTCTGCTGCCCAATTCGGTATAGCTTCAGTCGCTTGTGTACAGTCAAAATCAATTTTCAATTCATCTCCAGATGATAATGTCGCCATTTTCTTTTGTGCTTCAATCAATGGAAATGGACACACCATACCTACTGTACCTAATTCATATATCATAATTAACACTCCTCTTTTCAATTAAATTATTAAATGGATTTTTCCTACTTTCCTGTTCTTGAAATTCCTCACATTTATACTAGTTGTGTTTGTTGTTGCGCCTTATCAACTTGTTGTTGAACTTTCTTCATTGGACGAACAAACATAAAATGACTGATTGTCCATACGCCAGCAATCATCGCTGCTAGTGCAATCCATCCTTGCCAAGTCATCATGGCAGTTTCAACTAGACCATTACCTATGGAACATCCCCCTGCTACTGAAGCACCGAAGCCCATACATATACCACCTATAGCGCTGTTACGAATCGTCAACTTATCAGGCAAACGCCATTTAAATTCTTTTGATCCTTTAGCTGCAATGTAAGAACCTAAAAATATCCCTAAAACTAATAGGACACCCCAGTCAATAAATTTTGTTTCGCCGGTAATTAAAAAATGGACTAAATTTGCTGATGGCGTTGTAATTCCAAGCCCTGCATTCCTACCAGTCGATGTACTCATTGGCCATGCTAATAAAGCAATAAGTCCTATTGCGATTGCAGCTATAAATGGATGATATCGCTTTTCGAAAAGATAATGTCTGATACCTCTATATCGCTGCTTCAATTTAGGAATTGCTACTTTTGATTTTTTATTATTAAGTGTTCTAACTACAAGTACAGTAGTTATGATAGATAATGCTGCTACTAACACCCAAAAAGGTATTCCAGTCGTTTGAGATATATCACTATTCACATTCGTTGATTGATTAATTTGATACATTACTGGTTTCAAAATTCCTGTCTTAGTTATCGCAGCAGTAATAGCATACAAAATTAAAGCAATCCAACTTCCTATCAAACCTTCACCGGCACGATACCATGTACCAGTTGCACACCCGCCTGCTAGCACAATTCCAATCCCAAAAATAAATGAGCCGATAATCGTTCCTAATATAGGAAAACTGTGTGTAGGAATTTGTAAAACGCCAGTTGCCGTCAAAATTAAAAGTCCGACACTTTGAATAGTAATAGCTATTAATAATGCGTAAAACATTTTATTATTCTTTTGCACGTACATATCACGAAAACCACCTGTTAAACAAAATCTTGTACGTTGCATAACAAATCCTAAAAGTCCCCCGACTAATAAACCACTAACAATCATCCAAACCATTATAATACCACCTATTTCCGATAAGTTTAGTATGTATTATAGGCGATGATTTCCTCATTTTCAACCTTATACACAATATTTTTGCTATACAATAGAATATTATCTATCTGTAACCAATAGTGATTGTGTTGATTGTTTAACAATAAATTTACATGATTATTTTCTTGTATTAAGACATAACAATACATTAATTTACCACTAAAATTTCAGATTCAATAAGAAAAAGCCTGAGACTTTGTCCCAGACTTTAAAAATAATTTAAGATATAACAAGGTTAATCTTTAAAGCTACATCACATTTATTCACTGTAATTTTTCATAAAGAATAGTAATGACTGTAATTCTATACCTAAGTCGATTTGATGTACTTGCACATCTGAAGGTGTATTTATTCTGCCAGGCGTAAAGTTTAATATCCCTTTTACACCAGCTTGAACAAGTTCATCTGCTATTTTTTGAGCTACTCTCTCTGGTGTCGTTAAGATCACAACATCGATTTCTTCTTTCTTCAATGTCGCTATTAATTCATTATTATCTTTTACAATAACATTCCCTATTTTTTGGCCAATAATATCTTCTTTAATATCAAATGCTTCAGTAATAGTCATATCGTCATGAATTGAAAAGTTATATGTGAGTAATGCTTTCCCTAGGTTCCCGACTCCGACAATTGCGATTTTTATCATATCACTTTCGCTAAGTTCAGATTTAAAGAAATCTAATAAACTATCTATATTATATCCGTACCCTTTTTTACCTAATTCGCCAAAATATGAAAAATCACGACGAATTGTTGCCGAGTCAATTTGTAACGCATCGCTAATCGCTTTTGAATTTACACGATCTATACCTTTAGATTTTAATGAACTCACAAATCTATAATATAACGGTAAACGTTTTAAAGTTGCTCGAGGAATTTTAACTTGGTCACTCATTCGCTATTTCCTCCTTCGTGTTTGAATGAATTATATCTATGTATTCAAACGAGTTAGAGCGTAGTTGTTAGATTATTAAAAAACAAATAATTGATTACAATGAATACTTAAATATTATACATTATTGAATTTTAAAAATAAATATCTTAGTTTCATGACGGCGTTTTATACTGTAAAATGGTTATTAATGTAATGATTACGATTGAAATCGTAAACTAAAACTAATTGACGAAATACGAAAGGTGAAGATCGAATGATACTTTTACAACTTAATCATATATCAAAATCGTTCGATGGTGAAGATATATTTACTGATGTTGATTTTGAAGTAAAAACAGGAGAACGTATAGGTATAGTAGGAAGAAATGGTGCCGGTAAATCAACATTAATGAAAATTATAGCTGGTGTAGAAAACTACGATTCAGGAAATATGTCCAAAATCAAAAACCTAAAGCTTGGCTATTTAACTCAACAAATGACACTCAACTCTAACGCAACGGTTTTTGAAGAAATGTCCAAACCATTTGAACATATTAAAAACATGGAAGCATTAATTAAAGAAGAAACCGATTGGTTAGCTAAACATGCAGATGATTATGATAGCGATTCATATAAAGCTCATATGTCACGATATGAATCTTTATCAAATCAATTTGAACAATTAGATGGGTATCAATACGAGAGTAAAATTAAAACTGTGTTGCATGGTTTAAATTTCACTGAAAACGATTTTAATAAACCCATAAATAACTTTAGTGGTGGTCAAAAAACACGCCTTTCATTAGCTCAAATGTTATTAAATGAACCTGATTTATTACTTTTAGATGAGCCTACTAACCATTTAGACTTAGAAACAACTAAGTGGCTTGAAGATTATTTACGTTATTTTAAAGGTGCAATCGTAATTATCAGTCACGATCGTTACTTTTTAGATAAAATTGTAACTCAAATTTATGATGTAGCCTTGGGTGACGTCAAACGCTATGTTGGTAACTATGATCAATTTATTAAGCAACGTGATTTATATTATGAAAAGCGGATGCAAGAATATGAAAATCAACAAGAAGAAATTAAACGTTTAGAAACATTTGTTGAGAAGAATATTACACGTGCCTCCACTAGTGGCATGGCAAAAAGTAGACGTAAAATTTTAGAAAAAATGGAACGTATTGATAAACCAATGTTAGATGCTAAAAGTGCGAATATACAATTCGGCTTTGACCGTAATACAGGCAACGATGTCATGCACATTAAACATTTAGAAATTGGTTACCAAACACCTATTACCCAACCTATTAACATTGAAGTTTCAAAAGGTGACCATATTGCTATTATCGGGCCTAACGGTATTGGAAAATCAACATTGATTAAAACAATCGCTAATGAACAACAAGCACTTGGTGGCAATATTACTTTTGGAGCAAATTTGCAAATTGGTTATTATGACCAAAAGCAAGCTGAATTTAAATCTAATAAATCCATTTTAGATTATGTATGGGATCAATATCCTTTAATGAATGAAAAAGATATACGTGCAGTACTTGGACGTTTCTTATTCGTACAAGATGATGTCAAAAAAATTATCAACGATTTATCGGGTGGCGAAAAAGCAAGATTACAGTTAGCACTTCTAATGTTACAACGTGACAACGTCCTCATTTTAGATGAGCCTACCAATCATCTTGATATCGATTCAAAAGAAATGTTAGAACAAGCACTTCAAAATTTTGAAGGAACAATATTATTTGTTTCTCACGATCGTTATTTTATAAATCAATTAGCCAATAAAGTATTTGATTTAACCAAAGATGGCGGCAAAATGTATCTTGGTGATTACCAATATTATATTGAAAAAATTGAAGAAGCAGCTGCATTAAATGCTCAGCAAAATGAACAATCTGTTTATAACGAATCACATGAAAAGTCGCCGGAGCATTCATCGTATCATAATCAAAAAGAACAAAGACGTGAACAGCGAAAACTAGAAAGACAAATTAATGATTGTGAAAACGAAATAGAATCTTTAGAAGCTGCTATCGCTTTGATTGATGAACAATTAACTCAACCAGATATTTATAGTAACCCACAAAAAGCAAATGAATTAGCTCTCGAAAAAGAAGAAAGCGAACAAAAATTAGAACAAGCCATGACGAATTGGGAAGAATTACAACAAAAATTATAAAAATAACCATAACTCTAACTATGAAAACTCATTAGTTAGAGTTATTTTTTAACAAATTTCAAATTTTTTTATTCACATTGAGAATGTTGATATAATAGCTATCCACAAAGTTATCCTAGTTATCCACAAGTAAATTAACACTAATACACAATTAATTTTTACTTTCCCCACTTAATATCCACAATAAAACCCATTATTCACATCAGTTGTCCACAAGTTATGAACACTTTGTTGATAAGTACGCATGTTCCCTATTGACATTCATTTTTTTAAATAACTTTGTTTATTAATCTCAAATATGAAATAATAATATTATTAAACTGGTTATTTATTATAATTCAAAAAATATAAGGAGTTACATATGAGCACAAATCAAACGTTTTTAATATTTGTTGTTGCGGTAATATTAATTGCTTCAATTGTAGGAATTATTGGACGATATATGAGTCGTCAAAAATTGTTTAAATCTATGGAAACATTATGGCAAACGATTTCACCACTAGAAACTTTTATAAGACCAAATTCACATTACGACTATGAATATCAACTTTATAAAGTTAACTACAAGCCCTATACATTGGTTGATGATAAAACCTGGTCAGATTTAAACATGTCTGCGATATTTCACCAGATGAACTATAACTTAACAGCTATTGGCGAAATGAAACTTTACAGTTGTTTGCGTGGTATGTTAACAATTACAAATAAATCATTACTCAATTTATTTAATGACAACGCAGAATTCAGACAGCATGTAACTTTTCATTTAGCTTTGTTAGGTAAATCAGTTTACCCAACTTTTCCTGATCAAATTACACCCGTAAAACGTCATACACTCTTAATGCTTTGTCCGTTTTTACCAATCATTACATTCGCAATTATTTTTATAAATGCGCAAGTCGGCATTTTGTTATTTTTATTAAGCTGTTTATTCAATATCATTTTATCTGCCATTTTAAAGCGTACGTACGAGGATGACTTAAAATCAATTTTTTATGCATCAAATGTTTTAAAACATGGCTATGCTATTTCAAAAGTTAAACATGCACCACAACCAGAGGTCAATTTTAAACATTTTAGAACGGCTCGTCATCTCACGAGTGTTTTAGCTGAAGTAAACGAAGAAGATATTGGTGCCATGGTAATTAAACTTGTTAAACTCATTTTCATGCTCGATTATCTTTTATTCCATACAATTCAAAAAAGCTACACAACACATATGAAAGAGCTGAAAAACTGTTTTGACTATATCGCAGAGCTAGATAACCACTATTCGTTAGCTATGTATCGAAGAACTTTAGATGTTTATACAGAACCGCGTATTGATGAAACTAAAAATAGTATTGAATTCACTGAATTAACGCATCCACTCATTTCAGATGCTATTGCCAATGATTTTTCATTATCACAAAATATATTGTTAACTGGGTCTAATGCATCGGGAAAATCTACATTTATGAAAGCTATTGCGATAAACCTTATACTTGCAAAAACGACTCATACTGTTACTGCAACCAAGTTTGTATATCAACCAGGTAATGTGTTCACATCTATGGCAAATGCCGATAGTGTATTATCTGGTGATAGTTACTTTATGGCAGAATTAAAGTCAATTAAGAGAATCGTCAATATTTCTGGAAATCAAAATATCTATTGCTTTATTGATGAAATTTTCAAAGGTACCAATACTACTGAACGAATTGCCGCTTCTGAATCAGTTTTATCATTTTTAAATCAAAAACCTAACTTTAAGGTCATTGCAGCTACACACGACATAGAGTTAGCCGAATTATTAAAAAATCAATATTCGAATTATCATTTTAATGAAGTTATAGAAAATAATAAAATTCATTTTGACTATAAGATTAAACCTGGAAAAGCCAATACTCGAAATGCCATCGAGCTACTAAGAATCACTTCATTCCCAGAACAAATATATCAACGTGCAAAAGATAATGTGCCGAAAATTTAGAATATAAAATTAAACATAAAAACGTCAGTTATCACATGACAATGACGATGTCACCATTAAAAACTGGTTCACCGTTAACATGTTAATAACTGACGTTTATTTATTCTATAGAATAATCTTCTAAATCGATATTACTATGTCCATTTAATGCTAAATCTGAAAATTTACCGTACTGATATAAATAATAACCGGCAACACCTATCATAGCCGCATTGTCTGTACATAATTTAGGACTTGGTATTGTTAATTCAATATCATTATCTTTACATTGATTTGTTAATGATTGTCGTAAACCTTTGTTACTTGCAACACCACCAGCAACTATTAGTCGTTGCACTCCATAGTCTTTGCAAGCTTGAATTGCTTTATAAGTTAATACATCTACGACGCTATTTTGAAAACTGGTTGCTACATTTTCTGCTATGATTGGAATATTTTTTTGTCGTTGATTATGCAACTGATTAATCACAGCACTTTTTAAGCCGCTAAAACTAAAATCATAACTATCTTTATCTAACCATACACGAGGAAAAGCATATGTATCCTCACCACTTGCAGCTAAACGATCAACTTGTGGACCACCTGGATAACTTAATCCAATTGTTCGTGCCACTTTATCATACGCTTCACCTACTGCGTCATCACGGGTCTCACCTATCACTTCGAATGTTAAATGATTTTTCATATAAACTAACTCTGTATGACCACCTGAAACAATGAGTGCAATAAGCGGAAATGTCAATGATGTTTCAATATGATTAGCATAAATATGTCCTGCGATATGATGAACCGGTATTAATGGTTTATCATATGCAAACGCTAATGCTTTAGCTGCGTTGACTCCAATTAACAACGCACCAATTAACCCTGGGCCTTCTGTTACCGCCACTGCATCTATATCTTCCATTGATACATTTGCTTCTTGAAGAGCCTCATCAATTGTTGTTGTAATACCTTCAACATGATGTCTACTTGCTACTTCTGGAACTACACCGCCAAATCGTTTATGACTTTCAATCTGACTTAAGACGGTATTCGATAATACATCTCTACCATTTTTTATAATGCTAACACTTGTTTCATCGCAACTCGTTTCCACAGCAAGGATTAAAGTATTATTAGTCATTTAAATTCACCCACATTACCATTGCATCTTCACCTTCACCATAATAATTTTTACGTTTACCACCATATTGAAAACCTAAATTTTCATATACGTGTTGTGCTACTTTATTATTTACTCTTACTTCTAGACTCATTACATCACATGTATGACTCGCGTAATTTTTACCATATTTTAATAACATTTGACCTAAACCATAGCCTCTATATTGATTATCTATAGCGACTGTTGTAATTTGTGCTTGATCAATCACTATCCATAAACCTAAATAACCTATAATTTGTTGTTCAAATTCTAAAACAAAATACTTCGCAAAGTTATTTTGTTCAATTTCATGATAAAATGCATCAATTGTCCATGAACTATCATTAAAACTATGACGCTCTATATCAAAAACTTGTGGCACATCTTCCTTAGTCATTGCTCTAATATTTAATTGCTCTTTTGACTGTTGATCCAATTTCGTTCCGCCTCAGCTAATTTATGGTATTTAGGTGTGAATGTATGAATATCAGAAGGCTCCTCTATTAAATGATACATTACTGAAGCATTTGGTAATTGTGCTACAGTATCTCCTTGTAAATCATCTTGCAATTGCACAGTGTCTTTACCTATAAATACATAAGGTTGATTTGAGCCTTTTAAAAATGTTTGTAAATCTTCAATTGTCATATATTGATCTTCTAATATAGTTTTCAATTCATTTTGTTGCCATTGATAAACACCTGTATACACAGCTTTTCTTCTTGCATCAAAAATTGGAACTAACAATTTATCAGTATGATTAATTGTTGCTGCTAACGCTTTTAATGAGGAAACACCGTATAACTTTATATTTAAGGCATAAGCTAATGTTTTTGCTACCGTTACACCTATTCGTAATCCTGTATATGACCCTGGACCTTCAGCAACAACAATTGCATCTAATTGATGTTTTGTTATTTGACACTGCTTAAATAATTCGCTAATTGCTGGCATTAATTGGACTGAATGATTTTGCTTTGAATCAGTTGTTATTTCAGCTTTAACTTTATCATCTTCCATAATTGCCACTGATAATGGTTGGTTGGATGTATCAATGAGCAACGAATTCATGTTCCATTACCTCCTTAATATTTTCATAATGTTCACCTAGTGCTATAAGCTCTATTTCTCTGCTTGTTTCAGATAGAGTTGTAATATTTATTGTTAAATGATTTGCAGGAAGTAAGTCTTTAATAAATTGACTCCATTCAATAACTGTAATCGCCCTATCTTCAAAAAATTCATCAAACCCTAAATCTTCTTCAGAATCTTCTAAGCGATAACAATCCATATGGTGCAATTTTAAATTTGTACCTTTGTATGATTTAATAATATTAAATGTTGGTGAATTAATCGTACGTTTGACACCTAATGCTTTACCTATAAATTGCGTTAACGTTGTTTTGCCTGCACCTAAATCTCCATTAAGTAAAATCAAATCGCCACACTTCAATTGTTCAACTAAAAACATAGCAAATTGATTCATTTCATCTAAACTGTTTATCTTTATCAATGTTGATTCTCCTATAATATGATTTTCATCAGTAAAATAAAAAGTACTTTATCATTCGAATTTAACTTTATAATTAACCTTTATATTGTAACAAATTTCAACTTAAATTTCTTATCTTTGAAACAGATTATATCTCTGAAGTTAATTGTAAGAAAATTTAAAATACTTGTTGACATAACGAAATAGATATAGTAAATTAAATTTATCAAATTTTTAGACAATTCTAACTATTATAATGATATAAACCATTCACGGAAGGAGTATAATAAAATGACTTATCAATATACTGAACATCAACCGACAACTTCAAATATTATTATTTTATTATACTCTTTAGGACTCGAACGTTAGTATACATATACTAAACGCTTTAAGTCCTATTTCTGTTTGAATGGGACTTGTAAACGTCCCAATAATATTGGGACGTTTTTTTATGTTTTAACTGTTGAATTTTAACTTTTATCACTATTAACTTATTTAAATTTGTTAAATCAATAAAATTACGGGGGAATTTACTATGCGAAGCGACATGATCAAAAAAGGAGATCACCAAGCACCAGCAAGAAGTCTTTTACATGCTACGGGCGCACTTAAAAGTCCAACTGATATGAATAAACCATTTGTAGCTATTTGTAACTCTTATATTGATATTGTTCCAGGACATGTTCATTTAAGAGAACTCGCAGATATAGCAAAAGAAGCTATTAGAGAAGCCGGTGCTATCCCATTTGAATTTAATACGATTGGTGTTGATGATGGTATAGCCATGGGACATATTGGCATGAGGTACTCATTACCATCACGTGAAATTATTGCTGATGCTGCTGAAACTGTAATCAATGCACATTGGTTTGATGGCGTTTTTTATATTCCTAATTGCGACAAGATTACACCTGGTATGATTTTAGCTGCAATGAGAACCAATGTACCAGCAATCTTTTGCTCTGGCGGTCCAATGAAAGCTGGTTTATCAGCACATGGTAAAGCACTCACACTTTCATCGATGTTTGAAGCAGTCGGTGCATTTAAAGAAGGTTCAATTTCTAAAGAAGAATTTTTAGATATGGAACAAAATGCCTGCCCTACTTGTGGCTCTTGTGCAGGAATGTTTACAGCAAATTCAATGAACTGTTTGATGGAAGTTTTAGGACTAGCGCTACCTTATAATGGTACGGCACTTGCTATCAGTGATCAGCGACGTGAAATGATTAGAGAAGCCGCTTTTAAATTAGTCGAAAATATTAAAAACGATTTGAAACCTCGTGATATCGTTACTCGAGAAGCTATTGATGATGCATTTGCTCTTGATATGGCTATGGGTGGCTCAACTAATACAGTATTGCACACATTAGCAATTGCAAACGAAGCTGGAATTGATTATGACTTAGAACGAATCAATGCAATTGCAAAACGCACACCGTACTTATCAAAAATTGCACCGAGTTCATCTTATTCAATGCATGATGTACATGAAGCAGGTGGTGTCCCGGCAATTATAAATGAACTGATGAAAAAAGAAGGTACCCTACACCCAGATCGAATCACAGTCACTGGAAAAACATTACGAGAAAACAATGAAGGTAAAGAAATTAAGAACTTCGACGTTATTCACCCACTTGACGCACCTTATGATGCACAAGGAGGTCTATCCATTTTATTTGGAAACATCGCACCAAAAGGCGCAGTCATTAAAGTTGGTGGTGTTGACCCTTCAATTAAGACATTTACTGGTAAAGCAATTTGCTTCAACTCACATGATGAAGCTGTAGAAGCAATTGATAATCGTACAGTACGTGCTGGACATGTCGTTGTTATAAGATATGAAGGTCCTAAAGGTGGCCCAGGTATGCCTGAAATGTTAGCACCTACTTCGTCAATCGTTGGTCGAGGTTTAGGTAAAGATGTAGCTTTAATTACAGATGGTCGATTTTCAGGTGCAACAAGAGGTATTGCAGTTGGACATATTTCCCCTGAAGCTGCAGCTGGAGGACCAATTGGTCTAATTAAAGACGGTGATGAGATTACTATAGATTTAACAAATCGAACATTAAATGTAAATCAACCTAATGATGTCTTAGAAGAGCGAAGAGCATCTTTAGAACCATTTAAAGCAAAAGTGAAAACAGGTTACTTAGCTAGATATACTGCTCTCGTGACTAGTGCAAATACAGGTGGCGTCATGCAAGTGCCTGAGAATTTAATTTAACTATGGAGATGATTGAAATGTCTAAAACTCAACACGAAGTAAACCAAAATATTGACCCTTTAAAAATCGCTGAATCACTTGAACCTGAACAACTAAATGAAAAAACGTTAAAAGAAATGCGTTCAGGATCAGAACTATTAGTAGAAGCATTACTTAAAGAAAACGTAGATTATTTATTTGGTTATCCAGGTGGTGCAGTATTACCGTTATACGACACATTTTATGATGGAAAAATCAAACATATTTTAGCTAGACATGAACAAGGTGCCGTTCATGCTGCAGAAGGATATGCACGTGTATCTGGCAAAACTGGTGTCGTCGTTGTAACTAGTGGTCCAGGTGCTACGAATGTTATGACTGGTATTACAGATGCACATTGTGACTCTTTGCCTCTTGTTGTATTTACGGGCCAAGTTGCTACACCAGGTATTGGTAAAGATGCGTTCCAAGAAGCAGATATATTATCGATGACTTCACCTATTACAAAACAAAACTATCAAGTTAAACATGTAGACGATATTCCTAGAATTGTTCATGAAGCATTTCATGTTGCCAATTCGGGACGAAAAGGTCCAGTTGTTATCGACTTCCCAAAAGATATGGGTGTGTTAGCTACAAATGTTGATTTATGCGACGACATTAATATTCCAGGTTATGACGTTGTTACTGAACCTGACACTAAAGACATAGACACTTTCATCTCACTTTTAAAAGAAGCAAAAAAACCTGTTATTTTAGCAGGAGCTGGAATTAATCAATCAAAATCAAATCAATTATTAACAAAGTTCGTTAACAATCATCAAATTCCGACTGTCACAACTTTACTTGGTTTAGGTGCTGTACCTTATGAAAACTCACTATTTTTAGGCATGGGAGGTATGCATGGTTCATATGCAAGTAACATGGCATTAACTGAGTGTGACTTGCTTATTAACTTAGGAAGCCGTTTCGATGATAGATTAGCAAGTAAACCTGATGAATTCGCACCAAATGCAAAAATTGTTCATGTTGATATTGATCCATCAGAAATTAATAAAGTTATCCAAGTTGATTTAGGTATTATTGCAGACTGTAAAAGATTTTTAGAATGTTTAAATGAGTATAATGTTCAAACCACTGAACATAGCGCTTGGGTTAAACATTGTCAAAATAACAAGCTGAAACATCCATTTAAACTTGGTGAAGATGATCAAGTATTTTGCAAACCACAACAAACCATTGAATATATCGGTAAGCTGACAAATGGTGAAGCCATAGTTACAACTGATGTAGGACAACATCAAATGTGGGCAGCTCAATTTTATCCTTTTAAAGATCATGGTCAATGGGTTACTAGTGGTGGATTAGGAACAATGGGCTTTGGTATCCCATCATCAATTGGTGCAAAATTAGCCAGTCCAGATAAAACAGTCGTATGTTTTGTAGGCGATGGTGGATTCCAAATGACTAACCAAGAAATGGCACTTCTACCAGAATATGATTTAGATGTCAAAATTGTATTAATTAATAACGGTACATTAGGAATGGTTAAACAATGGCAAGACAAATTCTTTAACAAGCGTTTCTCTCATTCTGTGTTTAATGGACAACCTGATTTCATGAAAATGGCTGAAGCATATGGTGTCAAAGGCTTCTTAATTGATAAACCAAACAAACTTGAAGAGCAATTAGATGCCGCATTTAATTATCAAGGACCAGCTTTAATTGAGGTGCGAATCTCCCCTACTGAAGCTGTTAACCCAATGGTTCCAAGTGGTAAATCAAATCATGAGATGGAGGGCTTATAATGACAAGAATTATTAAATTACAAGTTGCAGACCAAGTGAGTACTCTAAATCGAATTACAAGTGCATTTGTTCGCTTGCAATATAATATCGATACGTTACATGTCACCCATTCAGAACGACCAGGTATTTCTAATATGGAAATTCAAGTGGATATCCAGGATGAAATATCACTTCATATTTTATTAAAAAAGTTAAAACAACAAATCAATGTTTTAACCGTAGAATGTTATGACTTAGTAGATAATGAAGCTTAATTTTAAATATACATGGCAATGATGCGCTAATTAGTTAGAGATATACCTTAAGTCACTAATTAACATCTGCCTATATTATCACTATATATTTCAGAATTTTCGAAAAACAAAACTTTTAATTATTTGGAGGAATTTATTATGACAACAGTTTATTATGATCAAGATGTAAAAACAGATGCTTTACAAGGTAAAAAAATTGCAGTAGTTGGTTATGGTTCACAAGGCCATGCACATGCACAAAACTTAAAAGACAACGGGTATGATGTTGTCATCGGTATTCGCCCTGGACGTTCTTTTGACAAAGCTAAAGAAGATGGCTTCGATGTGTTCCCTGTTGCAGAAGCAGTTAAACAAGCTGATGTAATTATGGTGTTATTACCTGATGAAATTCAAGGTGATGTTTATAAAAATGAAATCGAACCAAACTTAGAAAAACATAACGCTTTAGCATTTGCACATGGATTCAATATTCATTTTGGTGTTATCCAACCCCCAGCTGATGTTGATGTGTTTTTAGTAGCACCTAAAGGACCTGGTCATTTAGTTAGACGTACATTTGTAGAAGGATCAGCTGTACCATCATTATTTGGCGTTCAACAAGATGCTTCGGGCCAAGCACGTAATATTGCTTTAAGTTATGCAAAAGGTATTGGTGCAACTCGTGCTGGTGTAATCGAAACAACATTCAAAGAAGAAACTGAAACAGATTTATTCGGTGAACAAGCAGTACTTTGCGGTGGTGTATCTAAATTAATTCAAAGTGGATTCGAAACTTTGGTAGAAGCGGGTTATCAACCAGAATTGGCTTACTTTGAAGTATTACATGAAATGAAATTAATCGTTGATTTAATGTATGAGGGCGGTATGGAAAATGTGCGTTATTCAATTTCAAATACTGCTGAATTTGGTGACTATGTATCTGGTCCTCGTGTCATCACACCAGATGTTAAAGAAAATATGAAAGCTGTATTAACTGATATCCAAAATGGTAACTTCAGCAATCGTTTTATCGAAGACAATAAAAATGGATTTAAAGAATTCTACAAATTACGTGAAGAACAACACGGTCATCAAATTGAAAAAGTTGGTCGTGAACTACGTGAAATGATGCCATTTATTAAATCTAAAAGCATCGAAAAATAAGATAGACCTACAGTGAGGAGTTGTTAAATATGAGTAGTCATATTCAAATTTTTGATACGACACTAAGAGATGGTGAACAAACACCTGGAGTGAATTTTACTTTTGATGAACGTTTACGCATTGCATTGCAATTAGAAAAATGGGGTGTTGATGTTATAGAAGCTGGATTCCCCGCTTCAAGTACAGGTAGCTTTAAATCTGTTCAAGCTATAGCACAGACATTAACAACAACCGCTGTATGTGGTTTAGCTAGATGTAAAAAATCTGACATCGATGCTGTATATGAAGCAACAAAAGATGCAGTGAAACCAGTTATACATGTATTTATAGCTACTTCACCTATTCACCTTGAACATAAACTTAAAATGTCTCAAGAAGAAGTTTTAGAAGCAATTATAGAACATGTCACTTATGCGAAACAATTATTTGAAGTAGTTCAATTTTCACCAGAAGATGCAACACGCACTGAATTACCGTTCTTAGTAGAATGTGTTCAAACTGCTGTCGATGCAGGCGCTACTATTATTAATATTCCTGATACTGTCGGCTACAGTTACCACGATGAATATGCACATATTTTCAAAACCTTAACAGAATCTGTAACATCAACAAATGAAATTATCTATAGTGCACATTGTCACGATGATTTAGGAATGGCTGTTGCTAATAGTTTAGCAGCAATCGAAGGCGGTGCAAGACGTATTGAAGGTACAGTAAATGGTATTGGAGAACGCGCAGGTAATGCAGCTTTAGAAGAAGTAGCGCTTGCACTATACGTCAGAAATGATCACTATGGTGTTCAAACTGCTCTAAATCTTTCAGAAACTAAAAAAACATCTGACTTGATTTCAAGATATTCAGGAATTCGAGTTCCTAGAAATAAAGCTGTTGTTGGTCAAAATGCTTTTAGTCATGAATCAGGTATTCACCAAGATGGTGTATTAAAGCATCGGGAAACTTATGAAATTATGACACCACAATTAGTTGGCGTAAATACAACTGAATTGCCGTTAGGTAAATTGTCAGGTAAACATGCTTTCTCTGAAAAATTAAAAGCACTAGGTTACGACATCGATAAAGACGCACAAGTTGAGCTATTTAAGCAATTTAAAGCTGTTGCAGATAAAAAGAAATCGGTATCTGATAGAGATATCCATGCAATTATTCAAGGTTCTGAACACGAACATCAAGCGCTATATAAATTAGAAACGTTGCAATTGCAATATGTATCTAGTGGGCTTCAAAGTGCAGTTGTTGTAATTAAAGATAAAGAAGGACATACGTATCAAGACTCAAGTATCGGAACTGGATCAATCGTTGCAATATATAATGCTGTTGACCGTATTTTCAAAAAAGAAACAGAATTAATTGATTATCGTATTAATTCTGTTACTGAAGGTACTGATGCCCAAGCAGAAGTGCATGTAAATTTATTGATTGAAGGCAAATCAGTCAATGGATTTGGTATTGATCACGATATTTTACAAGCTTCTTGTAAAGCTTATGTTGAAGCACATGCTAAATTTGCTGCTGAAAATGTTGAAAAGGTAGGTAACTAAAAATGACTTATAAAATTGTTGCTCTACCTGGTGACGGTATCGGACCTGAAATTCTAAATGGTACTTTATCGTTACTTGAAATTATTAGTACTAAATATAACTTTAACTATCAAATAGAGCGCCATGATTTCGGTGGTGCCTCTATTGATACTTTTGGTGAACCACTTACTGAAGTTACATTAAATGCTTGTAAAAAGGCAGATGCTATCTTACTAGGTGCTATTGGCGGACCAAAATGGACAGATCCTAATAATCGACCTGAACAAGGTTTATTAAAATTACGTAAATCTTTAAATTTATTTGCCAATATTCGCCCTACTACAGTAGTAAAAGGTGCTAGTTCCTTTTCACCTTTAAAAGAAGAACATGTTGAAGGTACTGACCTAGTCATTGTGCGTGAATTAACAAGTGGTATTTATTTTGGAGAACCGAGACATTTCAACGATCAAGATGCGCTCGATTCACTAACATATACAAGAGAAGAAATAGAACGTATTGTTCATGTAGCATTTAAATTAGCAGCTTCAAGACGTGGAAAATTAACATCTGTTGATAAAGAAAACGTATTAGCTTCAAGTAAATTATGGCGAAAAGTCGTAAATGAAGTGAGTGTATTATATCCAGAAGTATCGGTAAATCACTTACTAGTTGATGCTTGTAGTATGCACTTAATCACAAACCCTAAACAATTTGACGTCATTGTTTGTGAAAACTTATTTGGTGATATTTTAAGTGATGAAGCATCAGTCATTCCCGGTTCTCTTGGTCTATCACCTTCTGCTAGTTTTAGTTATGATGGTCCAAGATTATATGAGCCTATTCATGGATCTGCGCCTGATATAGCAGGTCAAGATATCGCTAACCCGTTTGGGATGATTCTATCTTTAGCAATGTGT
Organism: Staphylococcus argenteus; assembly: GCF_000236925.1. Lineage (NCBI taxonomy): Bacteria > Bacillati > Bacillota > Bacilli > Caryophanales > Staphylococcaceae > Staphylococcus > Staphylococcus argenteus. The sequence goes on from NC_016941.1 coordinate 2,051,643, forward strand.
TTACGTGAAAGTTTACATCAACCTGATGCTGCAGATGAATTAGAACAACTTATTTATAGCATGATTGAAAATGGACAAACAACAGTAGATTTAGGCGGGCAACTTCATACTTCTGAAATTTTCACCAAGTTATCAACAAAATTGAATCATTAAGGGGGAGATGTAAATGGGTCAAACATTATTTGACAAGGTATGGGATAGACATGTGTTATATGGTAAATTGGGCGAACCTCAACTATTATACATTGATTTACACCTTATACATGAAGTTACTTCTCCTCAAGCATTTGAAGGACTTAGACTTCAAAATAGAAAATTAAGACGCCCAGATTTAACATTTGCAACACTTGATCACAATGTTCCTACCATTGATATTTTTAATATTAAAGATGAAATTGCTAATAAACAAATCACAACACTACAAAAAAAATGCTACAGATTTTGGTGTACATATTTTTGATATGGGCTCTGATGAACAAGGAATCGTGCACATGGTCGGCCCTGAAACAGGATTAACACAACCAGGTAAAACGATTGTTTGTGGCGATTCTCATACAGCCACACATGGTGCATTTGGGGCCATTGCTTTCGGAATTGGGACAAGTGAAGTTGAACATGTCTTTGCAACACAAACACTTTGGCAAACGAAGCCAAAAAATTTGAAAATTGATATAAATGGCACCTTGCCTACAGGTGTCTATGCTAAAGACATTATTCTACATTTAATCAAAACATATGGTGTTGATTTTGGTACTGGTTATGCATTGGAGTTTACTGGAGAAACTATTAAAACTCTTTCAATGGATGGCAGAATGACTATATGTAATATGGCCATTGAAGGTGGTGCAAAATACGGCATTATTCAACCTGATGAAACTACATTTGAATATGTTAAAGACCGCCCCTTTGCCGAGAACTTTTCTAAATCAGTCGATAGTTGGCGAGAACTTTATTCTGATGACGATGCAATATTTGATCGCGTTATCGAACTTGATGTTAGCACATTAGAACCACAAGTAACTTGGGGTACAAATCCTGAAATGGGTGTTAATTTCAGCGAACCTTTTCCAGAAATAAATGATATCAACGATCAACGTGCGTATGATTATATGGGATTACAACCTGGTCAAAAAGCTGAAGATATCGAATTAGGTTACGTTTTCCTTGGTTCATGTACAAATGCTAGACTATCAGATTTGATTGAAGCTAGTCATATTGTTAAAGGTAATAAAGTTCATCCAAACATTACAGCTATTGTCGTTCCAGGATCTCGTACTGTTAAAAAAGAAGCTGAAAAACTAGGTCTAGATACTATATTTAAAAATGCCGGATTTGAATGGCGCGAGCCAGGTTGTTCAATGTGTTTAGGTATGAATCCAGACCAAGTGCCTGATGGTGTACATTGCGCTTCTACAAGTAACAGAAACTTTGAAGGACGACAAGGTAAAGGTGCCAGAACACATCTTGTATCCCCTGCTATGGCAGCGGCTGCAGCTATTCACGGTAAGTTTGTGGATGTAAGAAAGGTGGTTGTTTAATATGTCAGCAATCAAACCTATTACAACATATAAAGGAAAAATTGTTCCACTTTTCAACGACAATATTGATACGGATCAAATTATTCCTAAAGTTCACTTAAAAAGAATTTCAAAAAGTGGTTTCGGTCCATTCGCTTTTGATGAATGGCGTTATTTACCGGATGGTTCAGATAATCCTGATTTCAATCCTAACAAACCACAATATAAAGGTGCATCCATTTTAATTACAGGAGATAATTTTGGATGCGGTTCAAGTCGTGAACATGCTGCTTGGGCCCTAAAGGACTATGGTTTTCATATTATTATTGCTGGAAGTTTCAGTGACATATTTTATATGAATTGCACTAAAAATGCGATGTTGCCTATCGTTTTAGAAAAAAGTGCACGTGAACATCTTGCACAATATGAGGAAATTGAAATCGATTTACCAAATCAAACTGTGTCATCGTCAGACAAAACTTTCCATTTCGATATCGATGAAACATGGAAAAACAAATTAGTTAATGGTTTAGATGACATTGCAATAACCCTACAATATGAATCATTAATAGAAAAATATGAAAAATCACTTTAAGGGAGTTGAATATTATGACAGTCAAAACTACAGTTTCGACGAAAGATATCGATGAAGCATTTTTAAGGCTTAAAGATATCGTCAAAGAAACGCCTTTACAATTAGACCATTACTTATCTCAAAAGTATGATTGTAAAGTTTATTTAAAACGAGAAGATTTACAGTGGGTACGTTCTTTTAAATTAAGGGGTGCTTACAACGCAATTTCTGTTTTGTCAGAAGAAGCCAAAAGTAAAGGAATTACATGTGCGAGTGCAGGTAATCATGCACAAGGTGTTGCCTATACCGCTAAAAAACTTAATTTAAAAGCTGTTATCTTTATGCCAGTCACTACACCATTACAAAAAGTAAACCAAGTAAAGTTCTTTGGAAACAGTAATGTTGAAGTCGTTCTAACAGGTGATACCTTCGATCATTGTTTAGCCGAAGCATTAACATATACTAGTAAACATGGTATGAACTTTATAGACCCTTTTAATAATGTATATACAATTTCTGGACAAGGTACGCTTGCTAAAGAAATGTTAGAACAAGCAAAGTCAGACAATGTCACTTTTGATTATCTATTCGCCGCAATTGGTGGTGGTGGCTTAATTTCAGGTATTAGTACTTACTTTAAAACCTATTCGCCTGCTACGAAAATTATAGGTGTTGAACCTTCAGGTGCAAGTAGTATGTATGAATCTGTTGTTGTAAATAAACAGGTTGTCACATTGCCTAATATCGATAAATTTGTCGACGGTGCTTCAGTAGCTAGAGTTGGTGATATTACATTTGAAATTGCAAAGGAAAACGTAGATGATTACGTTCAAGTAGATGAAGGTGCAGTTTGTTCTACAATTTTAGATATGTATTCAAAACAAGCAATTGTAGCTGAACCTGCTGGCGCATTAAGTGTGAGTGCTCTTGAAAACTACAAAGATCATATTAAGGGCAAAACAGTTGTTTGTGTCATTAGTGGAGGCAATAATGATATTAATCGTATGAAGGAAATTGAAGAACGTTCTTTATTGTACGAAGAAATGAAGCATTATTTTATTTTAAACTTCCCTCAACGCCCTGGCGCATTGAGAGAATTTGTAAATGACGTTTTAGGCCCACAAGACGATATTACAAAATTTGAATACTTAAAAAAATCTTCTCAAAATACAGGTACTGTCATTATCGGTATTCAACTTAAAGATCATAATGATTTATTACAACTTAAACAACGAGTAAATCATTTCGATCCTTCCAATATTTATATTAATGAAAATAAAATGTTATATTCATTGCTAATTTAACAATATAGTAAGAAAAGCAGTCATAAATTGGTTTCTAATTGAAATCATCTTATGACTGCTTTTTATTATGCTTTACATTATTGAGGTTGCACGCTTTGTATACCATCGTATATTTCTTTGAGCCTAAAGTCTTCTTCATTCCCCACCCCATTATTTATATTTTGAATGGCAGTTGAAATTACTTTGTCATAAATAGCCTTCTCACTTTCTGGTAAATTATGTCGTGGTATACTCATCAAAGCATATGCTTTTTGTTTATCTTCAATGTTTTCTATACGGTTCTTCTTATTATTAAAATTCTCATTAGCTTCACTACCATTATTATTAATATTATGCGTGTTTTCTTTTTCATGTTTGTTTTCTTGCATATGATTCGGGACTTCTGACTTATTTTTAGCATCTGCAGGAAAATATATTTTATAAGCAAAAAATCCACACACTATCAATGAGCATAAAAATAAAAAAGTTAACATCGTACCAATAAATATTTTCAAATCCGTTCTCCTTTCAACTTTCAACCATTCATTCTTACATGTATATTTAGTATTTAAAAATCCTTATAGTCTCGATTTGCCTGGCAACGTTCTACTCTAGCGGAACGTAAGTCTGCTACCATCGACGCTATAGACCTTTCTTGACTTGTGGCAATCGCTCGCTTCTTTCCTCTTCTTCGGCTCTCGCTTACTCATTTAGCTCAACTAAAATCGTTGCGCTCGTTTCTCGTTTCGTCAGATTCAAACGTTTTCACTTCGCCAAGCCATTCTTCTTCGTATCTACTTTTTATTTGGCATAAAAAAAGAGACCTTGCGGTCTCAATGCGGCTCATCGCATCCATTTTTGCCTGGCAACGTTCTACTCTAGCGGAACGTAAGTCTGCTACCATCGACGCTATGGACCTTTCTTGACTTGTGCCAATCGCTTGCTTCTTTCCTCTTCTTCGGCTCTCGCTTACTCACTTAGCCCAACTAAACTCGTTGCGCTCGCTTCTCGTTTCGTCAGATTCAAACGTTTTCACTTCGCCAAGCCATTCTTCTTCGTATCTACTTTTTTACTTTGTTGTTTTAGATATAAAAAAAGAGACCTTGCGGTCTCAATGCGGCTCATCGCATCCATTTTCTGCCTGGCAACGTTCTACTCTAGCGGAACGTAAGTCCAACTACCATCGACGCTAAGGAGCTTAACTTCTGTGTTCGGCATGGGAACAGGTGTGACCTCCTTGCTATAGTCACCAGACATATGAATGTAGATTATACATTCAAAACTAGATAGTAAGTAAAAGTGATTTTGCTTCGCAAAACATTTATTTTGATTAAGTCTTCGATCGATTAGTATTCGTCAGCTCCACATGTCACCATGCTTCCACCTCGAACCTATTAACCTCATCATCTTTGAGGGATCTTATAACCGAAGTTGGGAAATCTCATCTTGAGGGGGGCTTCATGCTTAGATGCTTTCAGCACTTATCCCGTCCACACATAGCTACCCAGCTATGCCGTTGGCACGACAACTGGTACACCAGAGGTATGTCCATCCCGGTCCTCTCGTACTAAGGACAGCTCCTCTCAAATTTCCTACGCCCACGACGGATAGGGACCGAACTGTCTCACGACGTTCTGAACCCAGCTCGCGTACCGCTTTAATGGGCGAACAGCCCAACCCTTGGGACCGACTACAGCCCCAGGATGCGATGAGCCGACATCGAGGTGCCAAACCTCCCCGTCGATGTGAACTCTTGGGGGAGATAAGCCTGTTATCCCCGGGGTAGCTTTTATCCGTTGAGCGATGGCCCTTCCATGCGGAACCACCGGATCACTAAGTCCGTCTTTCGACCCTGCTCGACTTGTAGGTCTCGCAGTCAAGCTCCCTTATGCCTTTACACTCTATGAATGATTTCCAACCATTCTGAGGGAACCTTTGAGCGCCTCCGTTACCTTTTAGGAGGCGACCGCCCCAGTCAAACTGCCCGCCTGACACTGTCTCCCACCACGATAAGTGGTGCGGGTTAGAAAGCCAACACAGCTAGGGTAGTATCCCACCAGCGCCTCCACGTAAGCTAGCGCTCACGTTTCAAAGGCTCCTACCTATCCTGTACAAGCTGTGCCGAATTTCAATATCAGGCTACAGTAAAGCTCCACGGGGTCTTTCCGTCCTGTCGCGGGTAACCTGCATCTTCACAGGTACTATGATTTCACCGAGTCTCTCGTTGAGACAGTGCCCAAATCGTTACGCCTTTCGTGCGGGTCGGAACTTACCCGACAAGGAATTTCGCTACCTTAGGACCGTTATAGTTACGGCCGCCGTTTACTGGGGCTTCGATTCGTAGCTTCGCAGAAGCTAACCACTCCTCTTAACCTTCCAGCACCGGGCAGGCGTCAGCCCCTATACATCACCTTACGGTTTAGCAGAGACCTGTGTTTTTGATAAACAGTCGCTTGGGCCTATTCACTGCGGCTCTTCTGGGCGTTAACCCTAAAGAGCACCCCTTCTCCCGAAGTTACGGGGTCATTTTGCCGAGTTCCTTAACGAGAGTTCGCTCGCTCACCTTAGAATTCTCATCTTGACTACCTGTGTCGGTTTGCGGTACGGGCACCTATTTTCTATCTAGAGGCTTTTCTCGGCAGTGTGAAATCAACGACTCGAAGACACAATGTCTTCTCCCCATCACAGCTCAGCCTTAATGAGTACCGGATTTGCCTAATACTCAGCCTTACTGCTTAGACGTGCAATCCAATCGCACGCTTCGCCTATCCTACTGCGTCCCCCCATCGATTAAAACGATTATAGGTGGTACAGGAATATCAACCTGTTATCCATCGCCTACGCCTGTCGGCCTCAGCTTAGGACCCGACTAACCCAGAGCGGACGAGCCTTCCTCTGGAAACCTTAGTCAATCGGTGGACGGGATTCTCACCCGTCTTTCGCTACTCACACCGGCATTCTCACTTCTAAGCGCTCCACATGTCCTTGCGATCATGCTTCAACGCCCTTAGAACGCTCTCCTACCATTGTCCAAAGGACAATCCACAGCTTCGGTAATATGTTTAGCCCCGGTACATTTTCGGCGCAGTGTCACTCGACTAGTGAGCTATTACGCACTCTTTAAATGATGGCTGCTTCTAAGCCAACATCCTAGTTGTCTGGGCAACGCCACATCCTTTTCCACTTAACATATATTTTGGGACCTTAGCTGGTGGTCTGGGCTGTTTCCCTTTCGAACACGGACCTTATCACCCATGTTCTGACTCCCAAGTTAAATTAATTGGCATTCGGAGTTTGTCTGAATTCGGTAACCCGAGAGGGGCCCCTCGTCCAAACAGTGCTCTACCTCCAATAATCATCACTTGAGGCTAGCCCTAAAGCTATTTCGGAGAGAACCAGCTATCTCCAGGTTCGATTGGAATTTCTCCGCTACCCTCAGTTCATCCGCTCACTTTTCAACGTAAGTCGGTTCGGTCCTCCATTCAGTGTTACCTGAACTTCAACCTGACCAAGGGTAGATCACCTGGTTTCGGGTCTACGACCAAATACTAAACGCCCTATTCAGACTCGCTTTCGCTACGGCTCCACATTTACTGCTTAACCTTGCATCAAATCGTAACTCGCCGGTTCATTCTACAAAAGGCACGCCATCACCCATTAACGGGCTCTGACTACTTGTAAGCACACGGTTTCAGGTTCTATTTCACTCCCCTTCCGGGGTGCTTTTCACCTTTCCCTCACGGTACTGGTTCACTATCGGTCACTAGAGAGTATTTAGCCTTAGGAGATGGTCCTCCCAGATTCCGACGGAATTTCACGTGCTCCGTCGTACTCAGGATCCACTCAAGAGAGACAACATTTTCGACTACAGGATTATTACCTTCTTTGATTCATCTTTCCAGATGATTCGTCTAATGTCGTCCTTTGTAACTCCGTATAGAGTGTCCTACAACCCCAACAAGCAAGCTTGTTGGTTTGGGCTCTTCCCGTTTCGCTCGCCGCTACTAAGGGAATCGAATTTTCTTTCTCTTCCTCCGGGTACTAAGATGTTTCAGTTCTCCGGGTGTGCCTTCTGATATGCTATGTATTCACATATCGATAACATGACATAACTCATGTTGGGTTTCCCCATTCGGAAATCTCTGGATCAAAGCTTACTTACAGCTCCCCAAAGCATATCGTCGTTAGTAACGTCCTTCATCGGCTTCTAGTGCCAAGGCATCCACCGTGCGCCCTTAATAACTTAATCTATGTTTCCACCATTTTTATAAGTCAAACGCTCACATACTGTTTCGTTTTCATTATTTAAAATGCTCATTTACAGAAGTAAACTCCGCTTTCAAATAATTTAACTCATTGTCTGCTAAACGTTTTCTTTTATAAAAAGATTTAAACGCGTTATTAATCTTGTGAGTGTTCTTTCGAACACTAGCGATTATTTCTTATGAATTCAAGCTTATTTAAAACTCTTTATTCACTCGGTTTTGCTTGGTAAAATCTATATTTTACTTACTTATCTAGTTTTCAATGTACAAATAAAAATGAATGTTAAATAAACATTCAAAACTGAATACAATATGTCACGTTATTCCGCATCTTCTGAAGAAGATGTTCCGAATATATCCTTAGAAAGGAGGTGATCCAGCCGCACCTTCCGATACGGCTACCTTGTTACGACTTCACCCCAATCATTTGTCCCACCTTCGACGGCTAGCTCCTAAAAGGTTACTCCACCGGCTTCGGGTGTTACAAACTCTCGTGGTGTGACGGGCGGTGTGTACAAGACCCGGGAACGTATTCACCGTAGCATGCTGATCTACGATTACTAGCGATTCCAGCTTCATGTAGTCGAGTTGCAGACTACAATCCGAACTGAGAACAACTTTATGGGATTTGCTTGACCTCGCGGTTTCGCTGCCCTTTGTATTGTCCATTGTAGCACGTGTGTAGCCCAAATCATAAGGGGCATGATGATTTGACGTCATCCCCACCTTCCTCCGGTTTGTCACCGGCAGTCAACTTAGAGTGCCCAACTTAATGATGGCAACTAAGCTTAAGGGTTGCGCTCGTTGCGGGACTTAACCCAACATCTCACGACACGAGCTGACGACAACCATGCACCACCTGTCACTTTGTCCCCCGAAGGGGAAGGCTCTATCTCTAGAGTTGTCAAAGGATGTCAAGATTTGGTAAGGTTCTTCGCGTTGCTTCGAATTAAACCACATGCTCCACCGCTTGTGCGGGTCCCCGTCAATTCCTTTGAGTTTCAACCTTGCGGTCGTACTCCCCAGGCGGAGTGCTTAATGCGTTAGCTGCAGCACTAAGGGGCGGAAACCCCCTAACACTTAGCACTCATCGTTTACGGCGTGGACTACCAGGGTATCTAATCCTGTTTGATCCCCACGCTTTCGCACATCAGCGTCAGTTACAGACCAGAAAGTCGCCTTCGCCACTGGTGTTCCTCCATATCTCTGCGCATTTCACCGCTACACATGGAATTCCACTTTCCTCTTCTGCACTCAAGTTTTCCAGTTTCCAATGACCCTCCACGGTTGAGCCGTGGGCTTTCACATCAGACTTAAAAAACCGCCTACGCGCGCTTTACGCCCAATAATTCCGGATAACGCTTGCCACCTACGTATTACCGCGGCTGCTGGCACGTAGTTAGCCGTGGCTTTCTGATTAGGTACCGTCAAGATGTGCACAGTTACTTACACATATGTTCTTCCCTAATAACAGAGTTTTACGATCCGAAGACCTTCATCACTCACGCGGCGTTGCTCCGTCAGGCTTTCGCCCATTGCGGAAGATTCCCTACTGCTGCCTCCCGTAGGAGTCTGGACCGTGTCTCAGTTCCAGTGTGGCCGATCACCCTCTCAGGTCGGCTATGCATCGTTGCCTTGGTAAGCCGTTACCTTACCAACTAGCTAATGCAGCGCGGATCCATCTATAAGTGACAGCAAGACCGTCTTTCACTTTTGAACCATGCGGTTCAAAACATTATCCGGTATTAGCTCCGGTTTCCCGAAGTTATCCCAGTCTTATAGGTAGGTTATCCACGTGTTACTCACCCGTCCGCCGCTAACATCAGAGAAGCAAGCTTCTCGTCCGTTCGCTCGACTTGCATGTATTAGGCACGCCGCCAGCGTTCATCCTGAGCCAGGATCAAACTCTCCATAAAAAATTATGATGTTTGATTAGCTCATAAATACTAAATAATGTTTGTAACTAATAGTTACGTTTTTGGAATTAACGTTGACATATTGTCATTCAGTTTTCAATGTTCATTAAATTCATCTATGGAGCGGGTGATGGGAATCGAACCCACAACATCAGCTTGGAAGGCTGAGGTTTTGCCATTAAACTACACCCGCTTATTAAATTAAGTAATTGTGATGCGGCCGAGAGGACTTGAACCTCCACGGGATTTCTCCCACTAGGCCCTCAACCTAGCGCGTCTGCCATTCCGCCACGACCGCGGATAAAGGCATTTAAAACATCTTTCGTTTTTTCAGAACGATATTTATTATATTATGTTTAGAAATATTTGTCAATAACTTTTAATCGTTTTTTTACATTAAATTAATTTGCGTTATCAGTTCTTAATACAACATTATTTATTGTAAAACATTTAGAACTTACTGTCAATACATTTTATAACTTATTTTTATAATAATTATCTGTTTAAATGAGATGTTATTTAATTCGTTCTTTTTTAAGGAACGTGTTTAATCATACTAACTATAACTCATTCAGTCAATAGAAAAGTTCAGTCAAAATAGCATTAAAATTGTATTATTATCTTTTATAACACTTTAATACTTTAATTGAGTAAAGTTCGCTTATAATTAATCAATTATTTACGCCAATTTTCTATCCTCCTTAAATAAAATACCACATAGATGTTTACACTCAACATGTCTCGTATGCTATTTTCCATTTCAACATTGATTATCTACGTTTTTCAATTCTTCTCAATGATATTCTTCATTGCGATTGTTTAATCACTTTTTAATTCTCTAAACTCACTGTTTCCCTCTTCATTCAACAAGGTACCTATATAGATTTTAATCATTATCTTCAATAAAATAAAAAACGCCAAGATTAACGCAGTATCATATTACGATAATCTTGGCCACAAATGATAGTTATATAGCATCACATAGTACAGTTGAAATATTTAAGAATCAAACAGCACACTATTTTATTGCTATACTATCTGCGTATGTTTCACTAGAATTCAATCAATAGATTGTATAGACTCACCTGTTCTATTCATTTTATTTTACTTCAAATGCTTTTTTAATCTTAAATGGCCATTGCAATGCCCACAACGCATTCGTTTCGTATCAATTCTACGGATTCTTAAATATTTTGCATGACATTTAGTACAGTAATATTCATAATTTGCACGTTGTTGATAGCTTTCAATGCTGTTACAAAATCTTGGCGCACCTACTTGCTGACTCAATCGTTTAAAATCTTGATCTTTATGTTGATAACCTTTACCAGCAATATGCAAATGATAATGGCACAATTCATGCAATATAATTTTAACAACTGCTTCTTTGCCATAATGTTCATATTGCTTAGGATTAATTTCTATATCATGTGACTTTAAAAGATAACGTCCACCTGTTGTACGTAACCTTTTATTAAAGTATGCTCGATGCTGAAACTTGCATCCAAATTTTTCTTCAGAAAGCTTCTCAACCATTTGTTGTAATGTTTCATTATTCATGTGGATCAATCATTGTTAATGATACTTTATCTTTATTTTTATCGATACTATAAATCCAAACGTCAACAATATCACCAACGCTTACTATATCCATTGGATTTTTCACAAATTTCTTAGACAGTTTTGAAACATGTACAAGACCATCTTGCTTTACACCAATATCAACAAACGCTCCAAAATCAACTACATTTCGAACTGTCCCGCTTAATTTCATACCTTCTTTTAAATCTTCAATTGATAATACATCTGATTTAAGAATTGGCGTTTCAAACTCGTCCCTTGGATCTCTATTAGGTGCTTTCAATGATTTAATAATATCTTCAAGTGTAGGCTTACCAATTTTCAGTTCATCCGCAAGTGTATCCATATTTAAAGAGTTTAACTTAGATTTTAATGCATCGCTTCCTAAATCATTACCACTAAATCCAAGTTTTTCTAGTAGTTGATATGTGACTTTATAACTTTCTGGATGAATTGATGTATTATCTAATGGCTCAGTACCATCTACAATTCTTAAAAATCCGATACTTTGCTCGAATGTTTTTGCGCCTAAACGTTTAATCTTACTTAATTCTCTATTGTGTTTGATTGCACCATTTTCTTCTCTATATGCAATGATATTTTTAGCTATTTGTGAACTTAAACCTGAAACATATTGTAATAATGAGGATGATGCTGTATTAACATCCACACCTACTTGGTTAACTGCTGTTTCAACAACAAAAGTTAATGCATTTTCTAATGATTTCTGATTAACATCGTGTTGATACTGTCCAACACCTATTGATTTAGGATCTATCTTAACTAATTCACTTAACGGATCTTGTACACGTCTTCCAATTGATACTGCACTTCTCTCTTCAACTTGAAAATCTGGAAATTCATCTCTAGCAATTTCTGATGCTGAATATACTGAAGCACCTGCTTCATTAACAATAATGAATTGTACTGGCAATGCATACTTTTTAATCGTGTCTGCAACAAATTGTTCTGTTTCTCGACTTGCTGTACCATTACCGATTGCGATTAATTGTACATCATACGCCTTAACCATTTGTACAAAATCTTTCTCTGCAGCTTCTTTTTTTGATACAGGTGGATGAGGATAAATCACACCCTTAGCTATAAATGTTCCGAATGGATTAATGACTGCTAATTTACAACCTGTTCTAAACGCCGGATCGACGCCTAATATTTGTTTACCTTTCATTGGTGGTTGCAATAATAAATTTCTTAAATTTTCACTAAATACATCAATTGCATGGTTTTCAGCTTTTTCAGTTAAATCAGCATGAATCTCTCTCTCGATTGAAGGTACAATTAAACGTTTCAAACTGTCCTTAATCGCATCCAAAATATAACTACGATTCGCATTGTCTTGAGTGATTTCTTGACGCGCAATGAAGTCTTCAACTGTCGTAGTATCAAACTCAAACTTAACAGATAAGACCTTCTCTTTTTCACCACGGTTTACAGCTAACACTCTATGGTTTGCGATACGTTTTATCGGCTCACTGTATTCATAGTACATTTCAAAAATACCTTTTTCATCTTCAGCATTTTTCTTTTTAGATGTAGTTAACACACCTTGGTGATACATATCTTTTAATATTTTAGTTCTATATTTTGGATTATCTGAAACTAATTCTGCAATGATATCTTGTGCGCCTTTTATAGCGTCTTCAACAGTTTTAACTTCATCATTAATAAACTGTTGTGCCTTTTCTTCTATTGACACACTGTGTTTGCGCCCTTTCATCCAAATAGCCAACGGTTCTAAACCTTTACGTTTCGCTTCAGTCGCTCTTGTCTTTTTCTTTTGTTTAAAAGGTCGATACAAGTCTTCAACACGTTGCAATTTGTTCTGTTTTAAAATATCTTTCTTTAAATCTTCAGTAAGTAAACCTTGTTGGTCTATATTTTTGATTACTTCTTCTTTACGTTTTTGTAAATTGACCATGTATTGATATTCGTCATCAATTTGCTTAATTTGAACTTCATCTAGGCCGCCTGTTTGCTCTTTTCGATATCTCGCAATGAATGGTACTGTATTTTTTTCTTCTAGTAATTTTAGTACCGCTTCAATTTGTTTTTTACTAAATTGATATTTCTCTATGATTGAATTAATCAATTGATTGTCCATTTACTAAACCCACACTTTTCTAAAATTTACTCATTCATTTTAACATATTATTCAAAAGCCCAATTGAATAAAGGTGTTAATTACAACTATCAAATTCAAATCTCTAAAATCTAAAACATTAAGTCAAAACATATTTAAATTCATTCATTGGTTATTGAAAAATTTTTCGCATCAATCTGCTTATAATTATTTGAAGTAACATTAGCCAATTTCGCTAAAATAACACTTTGCCAAATGCTAAATTACAATGGCACTTGAAAATTAACAATCTGTTATAACATTTAGAATCAATATGTCTTTAAAATATATCAATATATCTTCCTCATATATACTTTTAAAATCTTTCAAATTAAAAATTACCCCTTGATTCTTATATTCTAATCAAGAGGTAATTGTATGAATTTTTCATGATAAAACACATCAATAGTACAAAAAATTATTGATGTGCCGCTTCTTGTAATTTCTTAATTGCTGTTCTTTGTAGTCTTGATACATGCATTTGACTTAGACCGATTCGTTCACCAGTTTCTTTTTGACTTAAGCCTTCAATAAACGTACATTGAATAATCTCTCGCTCACGATCTGATAATATCGGTAAGATTTTTTCAAGTATCATACGTTTCTCCGTTAAATCATAATGGTCATCTTGTTGACCCATAATATCTAACAAAGTAACAGTTGATCCATCTTTATCCGCTTCGATAGAATGATCGACACTTAATGCGTTATAACTTTGTCCCATTTCCATCGCTTCGAGTACTTCTTCTTCTGAAACTTCTAAACGATCAGCTATTTCACTAATTGACGGCGAACGTTCTAATTCTGCCGTTAGTTCATCGCTTACCTTTTTTATTCTAGGTCCTATTTCTTTAATTCGTCTTGGAACATGGACACTCCATGTTTTGTCTCGTAAATATCTTTTAATTTCACCGATTACAGTAGGTACTAAAAAGGCTTCAAACTTCCGTTCAAAGGACATATCGAATCTATTTATGGCACCTATTAAACCAACCATACCAACTTGAACTAAATCTTCATGATGTGATTGTCCTTTAGAATATTTATATGCTAGTGATTCAATTAGTTTTTGGTAATGTTTAACTAATTTGTCTTGTGCATCTGTATTCTTATGTTCTTGGTGTTCTTTAATCCACTGGTTAATTTGCTCAGGTGAAACTTCATTAGCTGATTTCGACTCTTTCGCCATTATTTCGCACCTGCTCTTTTTTAATATACTTAGTCATACTGATTGTCACACCAGATTCTTTATATACTGTCACTTCATCCATTAAAGATTCTATTAAAAATAAACCTAATCCACCCTCACGCAAAAAGTCTATATTTTCATCTTTATCATATGGGCCTATTTTAGATTTAGTAGTTTCGTAATCAAAACTATCTCCTTTATCAGAAATCACAATTTTAATTCTATCTTCTAAAATTTCAAAGTATATGTTTATGATACCAATACTATTTTTTTCTTTATATGCATGCTTAACTGCATTTGTAACAGCTTCACTCACTGCAATCTTGGCATCTTCAATATCATCATATGTAGCACCTGCTCTCGAAAACACGCCAGAAAGTGTTAAACGAATTAAACTTACATATTCTGCAGACGCTGGCACGCGCATTTCGATAAAATCTTCTTTCGATTGCATGTTATTCGACCTCCGTTCCTTCATTAACATGCATTAAATCCTTTAGACCAGTAATTTCAAATAGTCTACCGATACGATCTGACACACCTAAAATGTATAGCTCTTTATCATTTTGGTTTAATGCTTTTAAGGTACCTACGAATAAACCTAATCCTGTTGAATCCATATAACTTACATTTTCTAAGTTAACGTAAATGTCACGAGTTCCATCCTGGCGCATAGGTGTTAGAACCTCTTCTAATTCAGGCACAGTATAAACATCTAACTCTCCACCGACTTTAACTTCGTAAAATTTATCTTGAGTGGTTGTTTCTATATTAAGATTCATTTCGTTACACTCCTACTTATTAAATATATTTAACTTCATTTTAAGTGTTGTATTCACCATATATATTTCAAATTATTATATACCCATTGAAATAATTTCTAATCTTCTTTTTAAAATTAATTTACTCTTTTTATAATCAAAATGGTCATGTCATCTTTTTTATGCGGGTTTTGAAGTTTTAAAATTGCTTCATAGATAATTTGAACAATATCTTGTGGATGCATATGTTTATGTTTTTTTATATATTCTAAAAGTCTTTGTTTATCAATAAATGTACCTTCACTATTTCTCGCTTCTGTTACACCGTCCGTTAAAATGATAATCAAATCGTCAAGATATATTGGAATTTCTTGTTGTTGATATCGTGTCTGAGAACTAATCCCTAAAACTCTACCTCTAACTGAAATTTCTTCAAATTCTTCTTTTTCAGCGCGATAAATATAACCTGGCTCATGACCTGCAGAACTACAATACAGTAGATGGTTCATTTCTTCATACAATCCGTAAAACATCGTTACAAACATATTTTGATTAATATTTTTTTCAACTACTCTATTTAAACGCTTTAAGCCATCACTAGGCAATTGTGAATGTCCATATGAATCCATGCCAAATTTAATCATACTCATCGCTAAAGCAGCTGGTATCCCTTTTCCAATAACGTCTGCAACAGCAAAGCTCATCGTACCATCGTTATGATCGATTAAGTTGAAATAATCACCACTAACCTTTTGCGCTGCTACTGAAATAACACCAATTTGAATACTATCAAATTGTGGGATATCTGTTTTAAGCATCGTTTGTTGTAAGCTAGAAGCTAAGTCTATTTCCTTATCGTGAACTTGGAGTTTATCTACTAATCTTTGATAATCTCGATAACTATACCCAAAGCCTTTAACGATTTCTTGTAAAACATCTAATGTCTTGAACACATCTTCACGCGTTAAATTTAAAGTCAATATATAGTTTTTGTGTATATCAACAATGTCTTCAGGCAATACATCTTTACGAATAACTTCATCAGTATATTTTTCACACTTCTTTATCAATTCAGCCTTATCTTGGCAAGTCAAACTTTCATCTATTAAACCTTTATAATGTTGTTTAAACTCTTCCACGATTAGTTGCCTCCTCACTTCCCTTACAAAGCCAATGCTTGAGCAAGGATAATTATGATTCACGTACTAACTTTAATTAATTGCACATTTACAATTGTCGTCTACAATTTTGCTGTAAATGACACTTTTAAGCTAAAAAAAACTTTAGGATGGAATACCTAAAGCCTAAAAAACTTAAGACATCCTTTTATAATAAAAAATATGAATATCATAACTGAAAATGATTAATGTCTTTATTTCTAAAAACATTTCGTTCCATGAACATAGCAATAGTTATAATTATTATAAAGTTATTGTCTTTTATATCAATATTTTATTTATCTCTGAAAAATACATATAATAGACGCCTAATTTTTCTGATGAGCCATTGTGTTTAGCCCTAAACTAATCATTAGTGCATTATCTACTTCTTTCATTTTGTTGTCTGATAAGTACGTCAGTTTTTCTTTTAAACGTTTTTTATCAAGTGTCCGAATTTGTTCTAATAATATAACTGAATCTTTATCCAGTTTATATTTTTTCTTTTCAATCTCTACATGGGTCGGTATTTTGGCTTTATTAATCCTACCAGTTATTGCCGCAACAATAACTGTAGGACTATATTTATTACCAGTGTCATTTTGAATAATGACAACAGGTCTGACTCCCCCTTGTTCAGATCCCTGTACTGGTGATAAATCTGCTAAATAAACATCTCCTCGTCTAATCATTCATTCGTTGAATTAGAAGATAAATATGTTTCGTTGCAATCGCATGCTTCACACTCTATTGGAAAAGCTTCGTTCGCTAGGGAGAGATTTAAATCAGCCATTTGTGAATATCCTTCTTTTAAAGATTGTTCTAAGCTATGACTTCTATTTTGACTAAAAGGTAACATATGAGAACCTCCAATTGATTCCAAAAGTTATTAAATGACCTTTAATTACTCTAATAATAACAAATTTTATATGCACTGACCATATTATTTTAACAATTCATTTGTTACAAAAACTTGATCATTGTCATGGTATATACGAGGTAATCGTCTAGATAAGTTGCAAAGTACCTCATAATTAATCGTATGTTGCTTTTCAGCTGCAACTTCAACGGCTTGCTGACTATCTCTATGATTGTCTATTAAAATAACCGAATCACCTGTTTTCACTTGTTCCGGCACTTTTACAATTGTTTGATCCATACAAACTCTGCCGACGACTTCACATTGGTATCCATTTACATTTACAATACTACCTTGCATTATACGTAGATAACCATCAGCATACCCGATTGGTAATAAAGCTATTGTCGTAGGTTCTGTAGCAGTATATGTTGCACCGTAACTTACAGATTCTCCCGCTTGTAACGTTTTTGTTTGAACTACATTTGCAATTAATTGAACGCTTGGTCTCAAATGTACTTTAACTTTTTGTCTTACATATTCAGAAGGGTAGTAACCATATAATGAGATTCCCGGTCTTACAGCATTACAAAATTGACAATCCATTAATAATGCACCGGCTGAGTTTTGACAATGTATATACTCAGGTTTATCCGCCTCATTAACCATATCTTTAAAGCGTTGATACTGTTCATTAGTCATATCGCCAGGTTCATCTGCACACGCAAAATGAGTAAAGACACCTTCAAAGACAAGTTGATCATATTGTTGAATAATTTCGATTACTTCTTGATATGATTTTATATCTTTAATACCTAATCTTCCCATACCCGTATCTAATTTAATATGCAACCATAATTTTTTCTGTTGCTCTCCGGAAATGTTTTTAATCGCTTCTTTTAACCATTGCTTAGACGGAACTGTTAAGGCAACACGATGTTGAATAGCTTTATCGATATCTTTAGTGGGTAGTACACCTAAAACTAAAATTTTAGCAGTTATTCCATGCATTCTTAATTCTATCGCTTCATCTAATGTAGCCACTGCAAAAAATGTTGCACCTTGTTCCATTAAATGGCGTGCAACTTTAACACTACCTAGTCCATAGGCATTTGCTTTTACGACAGCCATAATCGTTTTATTTTGATGTAATGTACTGAATACTTTAAAATTCGCTGCTACAGCATTTAAATCTACATTCATATACGCAGATCTATAGTATTTATCTGACATATTACTTCCTCCAATATAATCCTCATGTTTCCATTCCATTGCTAAATTAAAAGTCTTACTTTTTAAATCTTAAGATTCTTCTTTTTCTAAAATAACCTGACTCACTGCATAATGTTCAGTATGCGAAATACTCACGTGAACGATGAAACCATCATAGTCAATGTTTGGCTTTCCAAGATCATCGTTATAACAGTCTATATCATTAAAGGCTACATGTTTTCCTAAACCAGTGCCTAAGGCTTTGCTAAATGCTTCTTTAGTCGCAAACCTGCCTGCTAAAAATTCAATTTTTCGTTGTTCATTTGTAAAACCATAGAATTTGCGCTGTTCATTTTCAGTTAAAATACGGTCAACAAGTTTTGGTTGCTTATTGTATAACACTTTAATTCGTTCAATTTCGATTAAATCTATACCAATACCATGTATCATTGATTATTCCTCATTTTTATTATACTCATTTGTTTTTTCTATATGCATCTCATTATTTAACCATTTTTTTAATTTACGTGCTTCACTTCTATCAATTAATGGAATTTTTGCTGTACCACCTGCTGTGTAGAGCGTTAAAGTAGCTAAACGGTAATGCTTCATTATTGGCCCAATATCTATATCTATATTTTGAATACGAAAATATGGTATCACCTTTTCATCTAAAAATAAGATGCCGTTTCGAACGCGCAAATGGTGTTTTTCAAATGCATATCGACAATGCTTATATCGATAGAACGGCACGATGATAATCGTAAAAATAACTACAAGTAAAATGATAATTATACTACTAGCAATGGTTAGATAGGTGTCAAGTATCTGCCAAAATAGCCAGTTCAAAATATTAAATGCTATTAAAAGTACTAGCGTAATTGGCACACAAACCAGTATAGCACTTAACCTCATCACTTTTTTAGCATATGGTGACATAAAATTATAATGACTCATTCTTTTCACCTCTCAAATACCATGACTTCAACATTTGCACATCTTCATTACGCGCATATTTAAGTTTAATTGACTCATTTGCCATACCTTTAGCAATGATGAAATTAAAATTACTTAACCCATTGCTTTTAAGCAATGGATGTTGCCATGTATCAAATCCTAAAATATGATTTTCTTTAAAATAATAAATATTTCGTTTAAATAATCCGAAATTTTGTATGGTCATTTGATCTTCAATCATTTTAAAACCAGCATGTTTAACATAAAGATATCCTTTAAGAACAAGTAAACCAATAATCAATATACTTATTATCACAAATAACCATAATAATTGATTCCAAAAATACCAGCAAATTGCTACCAAAGAAATTACAATAATGCTTGGTATTAAAAAATGTCTGTGAAAGCCTGACAAAGGCATACCTTCATTTACTTGTTGATAAGATAAATTTGGTACTAAATGCTGGATAATTTGATACGCTTTGTCCCTTTTGATAAACGGCAAAATCATCACACTACCAGTATCATTTTCATCATCATCTATTTTTTTGTTTTCAAAGTCACTCGTAATTATAAAATGTATTGCTGTATAGCCAAATAATTTTCGTATATGTGATTGATGCTCAACGACAGCTTGCAATCTTTTCGTTGGTACAGTCATTCTTTTCTTATTAAAGAAGCCATATTCAATTTTAAGCTGTTCATTTTCCAGCATAACTGTGAAGCCATAAAATCTTACCATGGTAATAATAGTGCCTATAATATATGCCACTAATAACACTACCAAAATGATAATCAAAATCGTAATACTTATAAATTGAACCAATTGACTCAATTGATAACTAAGTTTTGACCATGGAATTAACTCTCTTACAGCGCCATAAACTGGAACTAAGGCTGCTAACGTAACACCAATGGCACCACTGGTCATTGCCATAAATAGCGATTCTTTAAAATTCATTTGATATATAGGAATGCGTTTATTTTTCTGATTAAGCTTACTATCAGAGTTCTGCATTTCATCTAGACGACCTTCTGCGATGTCTTCCACATTACTTTCAATGTCATGATTACGGTTGTCATTCTGTTCAGTACTAGACTTTTGCGCCATTTCTGTCTTCAACTCTGTTTGCAATTGGTCAATATAGTTTTCAAGATATTCGCCTTGCTTCTTTGATATTACACTTAATACGATACCATCGCTTGGCGTTTTAATTTGCAAATCCACGCCACCTATAATTTGATTGACCACCCCTTGTGACATATCGATAGACTGAATACGTTTAATATTTAATTCTTTACGCTTCTTATTAAAAAAGCCTGTTGTCAAAATAAAAGTATTATTCTCAATCCAATAGCGTGTATTCATAATTCGGATAATTTGAGGAATGTATGATAATAAAAAGAAAACTAGTACAATACCAGACCATGAATATGATGCTGGATTAGAAAAATCAAAATCTTTTAATTGAAAGATGATGAAAATAATAAAAACAACAATGTTTTGTTTAATCGCATTAATCAAACCGTTAAAATAAGAAATTGGATGTAGCTTTTGAGGTTTAGACATCACTTTCAACCCCTTTCAAATTTGACAGAGTTTGTTCTTCGATAATTTTAACATCACTATCTGACATCATTGGTAATCGAATTGAATGACCTGCTGTCACAAACTCAACTTGATATAAATTAAGCATTTGACTTAATGGATTAGATTTAATCGACAAATATTGTAAACGTTCAATTCGACTCGTTTTTTCTTTATATATTAGAAAAGATGTACGATACTGAATACTTGATTGATCTACTTGATAATAACGACAGTGATATTGCCATAATGGTTTAATAATTAATTTTAAAACGGTAAAAGTGCAAAAAACAAACAAGATATAAAGTAAATACTGCGACCATTCAAACTTTAACCATACTAAATAAAAAATGGCATAAATAATAACGCTCAACAAAAAATCTAAACCATTTGTAATATAGTAATATAGCAATGCCTGCTTAGGACTTTTAGACTTTATAAGTTGATTAGACATATGTCACACTCCTCAAAATCAAGAATCTATAAATTTATTTTCTATTCATTTTTATTTTTATATGTTGCTAATTATAGCATATGACGAAATTGAAGCTAACTCGACTATTTAATTTATATGGATTAAAAGTTTTTAAGTAAAATAGTTTAAATTAACATTATTTACGATGCATCTTAAAATATTGACGATTAAAAAAGACACGAGCTTGGGACATAAAACAATGTCCTAAGCTCTATAATATTATATTGGCAGTAGTTGACTGAATGAAAATGCGCTTGCAACAAGCTTTTTTCAATTCTAGTCAACCTTGCCGGGGTGGGACAACGAAATAAATTTTGTGAAAATATCATTTCTGTCCCACTCCCATATCTTGCAACTATATCATCTCTTCAATTTATCTAGTCCAATATTGAGTTCTAATACGTTCACATAGTCATAGGTTAATACTCCACGTCGCTTATTGCGATCAATCAAATCAATTACTTTTATCATAGATATGTGTCGTGCAGTCGCAATACGTTGTGCTTGTTTACGTGCATTTTCAACAGTAATATGCGGATCCAAACCTGATCCAGAACTTGTAATGGCATCTATCGCTAAGTTTCCTTTATCATTTTCAATAAGATGTTTCGCTCGTTTCATTAACTTCACATTACTATTAGATTCATTAGTCCCTCCAGACGACACTCCAGTTTTATAAAATTTTTCAGGATTCATATTATAATCAACTGCGCTTGGACGCCCATGAAAATAGTGATCCTCCGTCCATAATTGCCCAACAATTTTAGATCCTACGATACGGTGATCATATAGTATTAAACTACCATTAGCTTGTTGATGAAAAAATATTTGGCCAATCAAGGTTAAAGTTAGTGGATATAATATGCCACATAAAATCATAGTTATCATCGTTAAACATATACTACTTCGAAGTGCTCTCATTTGTTTATTGTCACTCCTTTTCACACAAAAAATTGTACAATTAAATCTATTACTTTAATGCCTACGAATGGAACAATTATGCCACCTAAACCATAGGTCACCATATTATTTATGAACACCCGATCTATTGAATAACTTTTTACTTTTACACCTTTCAACGCAACTGGTATTAAAGCAACAATAATTAATGCATTAAATAACAATGCTGAAATAATAGCTGACTGTGGCGATGATAATTGCATTAGGTTTAATCGAGCCATTTCAGGAATCGTTGACATCATAAGAGCTGGCAATATTGCAAAGTATTTAGCAATATCATTCGCTAAACTGAATGTTGTTAATGAGCCCCTTGTCATTAATAATTGTTTCCCAATTTTAACGACTTCTATTATTTTTGTTGGGTTCGAATCTAAATCAATAAGGTTTGCCGCTTCCTTGGCACTTATAGTTCCAGAATTCATTGCTAACCCTATATTTGCCTGTGCTAATGCTGGTGCATCATTGGTGCCATCGCCCGTCATTGCTACGATATGTCCTTTTTCTTGTTCACCTTTTATTACTTTTATCTTATCTTCAGGCTTACATTCTGCTATAAATCTATCTACTCCTGCTTCTTTAGCTATAGTTGCAGCAGTCAACGCATTAT
Organism: Staphylococcus argenteus; assembly: GCF_000236925.1. Lineage (NCBI taxonomy): Bacteria > Bacillati > Bacillota > Bacilli > Caryophanales > Staphylococcaceae > Staphylococcus > Staphylococcus argenteus. The sequence continues at coordinate 2,074,684 of NC_016941.1, forward strand.
CACCTGTACACATTACTGTTTCAATACCCATTTCACGCAACTCGGCAAAACGCTCAACCAATCCTTCCTTAATCATATCTTTCAAATAAATGACTCCAAGCATAACGTTTTCCTCAATGACAATTAATGGCGTACCACCTTTGCTAGATACATCGCTACACAATATTTCTATATTAGATGGAATAATACCTTGTTGCTGCTTAATAAGTTTAATCATGCTATCAGGTGCACCTTTAAAAATCGATACGCCGTTTGTTTCAATGCCACTCATCCTAGTTTCAGCTGTAAAGGGTTTGTATGTACCTTCAATTTGTTCTGGCAAATTACCTCTATGCATGTCCTTTGCTAAAGTTACAATACTTTTTCCTTCTGGAGTGTCATCATATAACGATGACATATATGCTGCTTTAATCAACTTAGTCTTTAAATGTTCATTCACCGGTAAAAATGCACTAGCAATTCGATTGCCATAAGTAATTGTGCCAGTCTTATCTAAAATCATGACATCAACATCACCACACACTTCAACAGCACGGCCACTTTTTGCCAAAACATTAAACTGAGTAACCCTATCCATCCCTGCAATGCCTATAGCAGACAACAGCCCACCAATTGTTGTCGGTATTAAACAAACAGTTAAGGCAATAAGCAAGGCAATCGGTAAGATTACATGTAAATGTGCTGCAATTGGATACAATGTAGCAATAACGACTAGAAAAATTATTGTTAGCGTCGTTAATAATGTAAATAAGGCAATTTCATTTGGTGTTTTAGTCCTTTCAGCACCTTCTACTAGTGCAATCATTTTATCTAAAAATGATGTCCCGATTTCACTTTCAACACGTATCTCCAACCAGTCAGAAGTTACAACCGTTCCGCCAATTACACCGGAAAAATCACCACCGGATTCTTTAATGACAGGTGCAGACTCACCAGTAATAGCAGACTCATCTACAGTCGCCAATCCATTAATGACTACACCATCAGCAGGAATGGTCTCTCCATTTTCAACTCGTATATGTTGCCCTTTTTTTAATTCAGAAGCGTTCACTATTTTAAATAGACCGTTCGAGTCTATGACACGTGCAGTCAAATTTGATTGTGCTTCTCGTAAACTATCCGCTTGCGCCTTACCTCTACCTTCAGCAATCGCTTCAGAAAAATTCGCAAATAAGATTGTTAATAATAAGATGATGAAAATTGTAATTAAATAACCTCTCGACAACTGACTTTGTCCAAAAATATCGGGCAAACATATGAGTATCATCATCAATAGCATTCCTATTTCTACAACAAACATAATTGGATTTTTAACCAACAGTTTAGGATTTAACTTTATGACACTCATTTTAAACGCTTCTATTAATATTGCATGATTAAAATATTTATTTACATGATGCATATATTTTCATCCTTTTCATTATTTTAAAGTTAAAAATTCACCGATTGGACCGAGAAGTAACACAGGAACAAATGTTAATCCACTAAGTAAAATGATAAAGACAACTAGTGATACACCAAAATAAGGTTTATCAATTGCAATCGTATACTTTTCTTGGTGGTAAGATTTTTTCCTAACTAGGCTAGACGCAATCATCAATTGCAAGATAATTGGTATATATCTAGCAAATATCATTATGATACCTGTTGAAATATTCCAAAACGGTGTATTGTCTTTTAACCCTTCAAACCCTGAGCCATTATTTGCAGATGCAGATGTCATTTCATAAAGTACTTGAGATACGCCATGAAATGATGGATTCGTAATAGTGTCACTAACACCAGGAATGACATACACGAGTGCAGAGAAAACTAATATTAAAATTGGATGAATGAGAAATGCTAACACTATACATTTCATCTCACGACCTCCGATAGGCATATTTAAATATTCTGGTGTTTTTCCAACCATCAAACTGCAAATAAATACAGTTAACAATACGTAGATTAATAGATTCATTAATCCGACACCTTCTCCACCAAATACAATATTTAACATCATAAATATCATTGGCCCTAAACCACCTAATGCCGTTAAACTATCATGCATATTATTAACAGATCCAGTAGTAAAAGCAGTCGTTATAATCGAAAATACTGATGATAATCCAATACCAAATCGTACCTCCTTGCCTTCAAAATTAGCATCATGAATACCTAAATGATTAAATAGTGGATTACCATGGTACTCACTCCACATCGTTAAAATTATTCCACTAATAAAAATGATGAACATTGTTACAAATAATACCCAAACATGACGATGTACGTGTCTACCATTTTTAGTCAACATACGCCCAAATAAAAATAATATTGCTAGCGGAAGTAGCATCATACTGCCCATTTCAATAAAATTACTCCATATATTTGGATTTTCAAAAGGTGTTGATGCATTACCTCCTAAAAACCCTCCACCATTGGTACCAAGGTGTTTAATAGATTCAAGTGAAGCTATTGGTCCAATAGCAATATGCTGTATTTGACCACTTAATGTGCAAATCATTAAATTGCCATGCAATGTTTGTGGTACTCCTTGAATCATTAATAAAATACTTAGTAAAAATGAAATTGGTAATAGTACACGCACTATAAACCTAATAATATCCTGATAGAAATTTCCTATAATATCTGTCAATCCCGTTAACCTACGCAACATTGCAATACATACGGCATAACCTGATGCACTTGATGTAAACATTAAATAAGTCATAACAATCATTTGCGTTAAATACGTAGCTCCAGTTTCGCCACTATAATGTTGTAAATTAGTATTTGTTAAAAATGATGCTGCCGTATTAAGCGCTAAAATAAACGACTGATTCAAATTATGATTTGGATTTAAAAAAAGCCACTGTTGCGTTAACAACAACACAAATGCAATTAAACCCATTAATGCATTAAATGCTAAAAAGTGCTTTAAGTATCTTTTAGCTGACATATGCTCTAAATCTGTTCCGATTATTTTAAAACATACATTTTCAAAATTTCTAAATATCCCATCAGCAAATGTTGGTTGAATTAATGCTACACGATAAAGATACTTACTAAATACATAAGCAATAAAAACTATAATTACTAAGAATAAAATTATTTCTACCATAGTTCTCACCTAACATGTTTTTAAAATTTTTCACTGTGAATTAAAGCAAAAAATAAGTACATCACTAATGTGATAACAATTAAAATCAAACAAATAATCATTGTTCTGACCTCCTTTAACCCATCCACATCGTAACAAGATGTTTATGAGTTAAATATTAATTTTCAAACTTAGTTATTAAGAATTCATTAAGATACTCATACAGAAAGAAATTTTATAGCATTAAATTGCGAAGAATATTATGATATTGCTATCGAGGTGAAGGTTATGACGAACACTGAATCGCTAAAAATAGGAAAGACGCGTGGAACTCTAACCATCTATATTGGTTATAGTCCTGGTGTTGGTAAAACGTTTGAAATGTTATCGAATGCGATTGATTTATATCAAAATGGTGCTGATATAAAAATCGGATATATCGAACCCCATCAACGTCGTGAAACCGAAGCATTGGCAAAAAAATTACCCGAAATCGCAACTAATGTCACAAAACATGGTAGCCACAGTTTTCAAGATTTGAATATAGATCGTATTCTCGAAGAAGCGCCGACGATTGTTCTAATCGATGAGTTAGCGCACACAAATATATCAAGAGAGCGCCATGAAAAACGATACATGGACATTGAAGAAATTCTAAACCACGGTATAGATGTGCATACAACATTAAATATTCAACATATAGAAAGTTTAAGTAGTCAAATCGAAATGATGACTGGTGTCCAAGTAAAAGAACGTGTGCCTGATTATTTTATAATTGGCGCAGATGTCTTAGAAGTTGTAGATATTTCACCTAATCAATTAATAAAAAGGTTAAAAGCTGGGAAAGTATATAAAAAAGATCGTCTTGAAGTTGCATTTAGCAATTTTTTTACTTACGAACACTTGAGTGAACTTAGAACGCTAACGTTACGCACTGTCGCTGATTTAATGAGTGATAAGGAAAAATTACGCCATAATAATAAAGCAATTATGACACCACATATTGCTGTAGCTATTAGTGGCAGTATTTATAATGAAGCGGTAATAAAAGAGGCTTTTCACATTGCCCAAAAAGAACATGCAAAGTTTACAGCTATCTATATAGATATTTTTGAAAAAAATAGGCAGCACCATGATAGTCAAAAGCATGTACATCGTCATCTTATGCTAGCAAAATCATTAGGCGCTAAAGTAAAAGTTGTCTACAGTCAAAGTGTGGCATCGGGTTTAGACGAATGGTGCAAAAATCAAGATGTTACTAAATTAATTATTGGGCAACATATTAGAAATAAATGGGTAGACTTTTTTAATACACCATTGATTGATCGTTTAATGTCGTTTGATCATCACTATAAAATTGAAATTGTTCCTATTAAACAAATTCCTGTCGCGTTAAATACGAATAAAATACCTTATCGCCCTAAAAGTAAGCGATTCGCTAAAGATATGTTAAAAATGCTTTTGATTCAAATGATATGCATATTAATGGGGTTATGGGTATACGAGCTTGATAAACATGAATCCAGTACTATTATCTTAATGCTCTTCCTCATTGGCATCATATTAGTATCAATTTGGACACAATCGTATATGGTTGGGTTTATAGCGGCAATACTGAATGTCTTTGTTTTTAATTACTTTTTTACAGAACCAAGATTTACGTTTGAAGTATATCGTTTTGATTATCCAATTACATTTATTGTCAGTATTTTAACGAGTGCTTTATTAAAAGAAATTAAATTTCAGTATTCAATTACTAAAAAGCAGCTCTATCGAACAGATTTATTATTACAGTTTAATGATTCGATTAAACAAACATATACAGTAAAAGATTTATTGGTAAATGCAGGACATCAAATTCATCAATTATTGCAACAACCAATTACAATTTATGTAATAGATGACTCTAAAGTCAGCAAAACCATTCCATTACAACAAGACGCCGACTATAAAAACCAACATTATGAACAAGTGTTAAGTTGGGTTATCAAAAACGAAAGGCAAGCAGGTGCAACAACAGATACCTTTCCAGGCATCAATCAATGGTTAATTCCGATAGGTGCTTCCCCTGTTAAAGGTGTAGTTGCAATAAATTGTCAACAATCACAAACTATTAATCCGTATGATGCATCCATACTTGAATCTATGCTAAACGAATTGTCCTTAGCAGTTGAGAATGTGACATTATTAAAACAAACGAGAGAGTCTATGTTACAAGCTGAGCGCCAACTTACACATTCTAATTTTTTGCGCTCAATTTCTCATGATATACGTACTCCTTTAACAACTATTATGGGGAATTTAGATATTTTAATGACACATAATAAACTAATGCCGTTCAATGAGCAACAGCAGTTACTGTTAAACAGTTACCAAGAAAGTCAGTATTTATATCATTTAGTAACCAATATATTGTCTCTAACTCGATTACAATCTTCTAATGTTCATATCAAGTTGCAACCATATTTAGTTAGCGAATTAGTAGAGGAAATTGACACTATTTTAAAACGTCGTCATTTAAAAGATGATGTAACAATCGCGTTAACTGAAGATTTACATTTTGTGAGAATTGACAGTAAATTAATACTTCAAGCAATATTTAATTTAATTGAAAATGCAATAAAACATTCGTCGTCCAACACGACTATTAAATTATGTATTCATAGGCCAAACGATAAACAAGTTCAATTTTCTGTTATTGATGAAGGTCCAGGTATAAGTGCACAAGAACAACAAAAGATTTTTGAACCTTTTTATACTGGTGCGAATAAACATTTTAAAGATAATCAAAAAGAAAGTATGGGACTTGGACTATATTTAGTGCAGACTATACTGCATAAACATCATTCAATTCTACAATATAAAACGAATCAACCACATGGTAGTATATTTTATTTCAATATTGATATAGATTTTAGTGAAGGAGACGTATAATGCAATCTAAAATATTAATTATTGAAGATGATCATGCAATTACACATTTACTAGATGTCGCTTTAACTTTAGATTATTACACTGTAACTACAGCTGAAAATGCCACAAGTGCACATTTTAAAATTCAAATTGATAAACCAGATATTATATTACTAGACTTAGGCTTACCAGATAAAGACGGTTTATGCTTAATTACCGAGATTAGACAGCATACAGATATTCCTATTATTGTGATAAGTGCTAGACAAGAAGAACAAACTATTATTCAAGCATTAGATAATGGTGCAAATGACTATATGACAAAACCATTTAACGTTGATGAGCTTCGTGCAAGAATTAGAGTTATCGAAAGAATTGCCAAATCTAACCAAGAAACTAATATTATTTTTACAAACGGTTTACTAGTTATCGACTTTGATTCCAAATCAGTTATTATCAATAACCAAGAAGTCCATTTGACACCAAATGAATTTAGTTTACTGGAATTGTTATCAAAACATAAGGGTAAAGTGCTAACATACGAAATGATACTTAAACGAATTTATGGTTATGTAAATAAAACTGAAATGCCTAGCTTACGCGTTCATATGACTTCTTTAAGACAAAAACTTTCTCAATGTCATACAGATGCTAAAGATATTATCAAAACACATCCACGTATCGGTTATCAAATGTTGCAATGGAAAGATAAATAATTTATTTTGAAAAGGTCACTGTCATTAACATAGATATGCAGTGTCCTTTTTTACATCCATTCATTTTGATGTGAGATTATCATAATATTTATGACTTATTTCTACTGAAAACATGCTCGTTATTAGTCGAATCAAAACTAATACAATTTTCCTCTATTCGAATTCTCCGTCAATTTCGCCAAATCTTTTGTACAATACTTAAATCGAACTATATATCGGATAAATGGAAAATTTTCGTTTTTCATGAGTCTAAATTATGATAGAACTAAAAAAAGAGCTTAAGACATGACATCTTAAAGCTCTTAATCAATTTATTATTTTTGATGGTCAGCAAATGTGCGACCTTTCATCGGTCTACTTCCACCGCTACTCTTCTCTTTGCGGTCGAATTTTTTGTTGCCTTTTTTCTTGCTTGAGTAACCTTTTGAACGTTTACTCTTACCGTCAAACTTGTGGTTACCACGTTTGCTATTTCTATTACGAGAACCACTTGGTTTACCATTACGGCCTTTACGTGCTAATGGTTTTTCAAATGTTAATTGAACTTCAACTTCGTCGTTTGCTTCTACTAACTCTTGTAAAAGTGCAGCAACTAAATCAACGTCGTTATATTCATTTAATAATTCAGTTGAAATACGTTTCAAACGTGATTCTGTGTCTTTTGACATCCAGTTTTCAACTTTTTCTTTAATATCATCTTCACGTGCTTGAAGTACTTCTTTGCGGTGTGGTGGACGTAGTGCACTCATTTTTCTACCGTTTGCATCTTCGATTTGTCTAATATAATCCATCTCGATTGGATTTACAAAAGTAACCGCGATACCTTCTTTACCAGCACGGCCAGTACGACCAATACGGTGCGTATAGCTTTCAGTATCTTGAGGAATATCAAAGTTATAAACATGACTTACACCAGAAATATCTAGCCCTCTTGCTGCTACGTCTGTAGCGACTAAAATATTGATTTGGTCATTTTTAAATTTCTTTAATACTTCTAAACGTTTCGCTTGAGTGATATCACCATGTAATCCTTCAGCTTTATAGCCTTTAGAAATCAAAGCACTTGTTAACTCATCAACACGACGTTTTGTACGTCCAAATACGATTGCTAATTCTGGTTGATGAACATCTAGGAAATTTGTAAATGTATCAAATTTCTCTAATTCTTTAACAATTGTATAGAATTCTTCGATTTGTGGATCTGACATTTCATTATTCATTGTCTTAATAATTTTAGGTGACTTCATGAATTGTTGTACTAAAGCTTGAATTGCTTTAGGCATAGTTGCTGAGAATAACATCGTTTGACGTTGGGCAGCAGGAATTTTATCCATAATAAATCTCATATCATCGATGAATCCCATGTTCATCATTTCATCTGCTTCGTCTAAAATTAATGTATGGATACCATCCGTTTTCAATGTACGACGGTTTAAGTGATCGATAACACGTCCTGGTGTTCCGACTACGATTTGTGGCCCTTTTTTCAAGGCTTTAATTTGGCGTTCGATAGGCATACCACCGAATACAGTAACAACTTGGACACCTTGTCCACGGCTAAATTCTCTTAATTGTTCAGCTACCTGCATTGCCAATTCTCTTGTAGGTGCTAAAATTAACGATTGAACCCCTTGTTTCCCTACTACTTTTTCAATTAAAGGAATACCGAATGCTCCTGTTTTACCTGTACCGGTTTGAGCTTGTCCAAGGATATCAATTCCTTGTAACGCATAAGGGATACTGTCTTTTTGGATAGGTGTCGGCTCTTTAAATCCCATTGATTCAAGTGACTGAACCGTATTATCCGAAATCCCTAGTTCTTTAAAATTTTGCAAAATAATTCTCCTTTTTACCTGTTTATTTCTCAATATACTTTTGCATATAAGTTCATTAATATTTCATCAACTTCTATATAGTACCACCAAAAAAATTTAATCGCAATAAAGCAATTTGCGAATATTTAGCAGAAACACATTAATTGATTGTCATATTTTTGTCAAAAAGCTAGCATTAAGTGTGATGTAAGCGTTACTCATAATTCGAATAATCATTATAAAAATTTTTTTATAAAATACGTATTTCGTTAACATTACGCAACAACTTTCACCTTGATCTACATAAAATCGCAATATGCAAAAATACTCATATCAAGTTTTGAATGTGCAAAACCAATAGCAACTTATTACTTCCTATATAAAAGTATGTCACTAACAATACATACGCAATGATTTAATTCCAATCAATTTCCAATCATGAAACGTCAATCAAAAAAGAAAAGATGGTTTCGTAAAAAACAAAACCACCTCTTCTCTTCAAACGCTTGTCATTGCGTTTACCATTTATACAAACGTGCTATGTCGTCGTTTTTAATTTGATGATATTACTGCATTAACTACGTCTTCTAATTTCATACCTCGTGATCCTTTAACTAATACACGATCATGTGGTTTTAAGTCTTGTTTTAATACCTCAATTAACGCTTCTTTAGAATCAAAGTGTTGCGCTTTATCAACAAATTGTTTCCCAGTTTCATTAATATAACTCGCTTCATCACCAAATGTATACAGCACCTCTATTTGTTTATCTTGCAAATATGTACCTACTTGCGAGTGCATAGATTTACTGTTCTCACCTAATTCTAAAACATCGCCTAAAATTAAAATATGACGTCCATTAAGACTACTTAAAGTATCAATAGCAGCTCTCATACTTGTAGGACTAGCATTATAAGCATCATTAATAACAGTAATATCATTATCTAATTCATGTTGTTCCATCCGCATACCTGTCAATGTAACATATTTTAAATTACGATAAATCGTGTCATATGATAAACCTAATTCATAACCAACTGCTATGGCAATAGTTGCATTTTTCATATTATGCACGCCTAAAATCGGCAAATCAAAATGCTCTTTACCATTAATAGTGAACGCTATACCTGTAGTGTCTCTGTCATCAACTGAACAAACTAAATCGTTATCAGTATCCACACCGATACTCATACATTTCGCACTTTGAACTTCCTTAACATGCGACTCTAACAATGGTTCATCGCCATCATATATAAATGTGCCATTATCTTTAAGGCCTATTGTTATCTCAGATTTCGCTTTAGCAATACCCTCACGCGAGCCTAGATCTTGCATATGTGATTCACCAATATTAGTAATAATCGCGATATCTGGTTGTGCAAGGTTTGATAATAACTCAATCTCATGGAAACCTGACATTCCCATTTCTAATATAGAGATTTCCGTGTCATTATCTAAGTCTAAAATAGTTAGTGGCAATCCAATTTCATTATTATAATTGCCTTGTGTTTTTTTAACTTTAAACTCTGTATGCAAGACACTTTCAATCATATCTTTTGTTGTTGTTTTACCATTTGAGCCAGTTACTGCAATCACTTTAGGATTAACATATCTTAAATATGCTTGGGCTAATTGTTGTAAAGCCACTAAAGTATCTTCGACCCAAATAATAGGCCCTGTTATATCATCATCTATTGGCGTTCCTTTTTGATAAAATGCTGCGCCAGCACCATCTTGCAATGCTTTAGATACAAAACGATGACCATCAACATTTTCACCTTTAAAAGGAATAAACAACATTCCTTCTTTAATCGCTCTAGAATCAATAGTGACACCATTAATTTTGCAGTCCAGAAATTGATCATCAATATCACAAGGAATCCAAGACTTAATTTGCTTTAATGCTACATTAATCATAATAACAACCTCGGTTAATCAATTTTGTATTTATTTTTCTGTTTATCTTGATGACGTTCTTTAGCAAGTTCAATTAATTTCGTAATTAATTCAGAATATGATAGTCCCATATTTTCCCATAATTTTGGATACATGCTGTAAGCAGTAAATCCAGGCATTGCATTTGTTTCATTAATATAAATTTGGTTATCGTCTGTTACAAAGAAATCTGCACGGACTAAACCAGAGCAATCTGTTGCTTTAAATGCTTCTAACGCCATATTTCTAAGCGTTAATTTTACATCTTCATCTAGCTCAGCAGGAATTTGTAATTGAACTTTACCATCTTTATATTTAGATTTGTAATCGTAAAATGCAACATCTTTTACAACTTCACCTGGCCAAGTTGCTTCTGGATAATCATTTCCAAGTACTGCCACTTCAATTTCACGTGCATTAACACCTTGCTCAATCACAAGTTTACGGTCAAATTGAAACGCTTCTTTAATACCTTCTTTTAATTCCGTTTCATTATTACATTTACTTATACCAACACTAGAACCTAAATTGGCTGGTTTAACAAATACTGGATAATTCAATTTATCATTCACTAACTTTAAAATATTATGCTCATATTTTTCATATTCAGAACGTAAGAAACTAATATAAGGTAATTGAGGTAAACCTCTATGCTCAAATAATTGTTTCATCACAAGTTTATCCATTGAGCTTGCAGCTGATAATACTCCGTTACCTACATATGGTACATCTAGCACTTCAAATAATCCTTGAATCGTGCCATCTTCACCATTAGGTCCATGAAGTAATGGGAACACTGCGTCATACGGTTGTCCTGAACTACTTTCTTTTAATAATTGAGAAATTTCTAGAGCTTCTCCATTTTCTAAATGAAGTTCATCTGTAGATTTAATTTCAGATGTAATATTATTTTGCTTTCTCCAATCACCATCATTAGTAATATAAATGATATCAACATGGTATTTGTCTTTATCTATTGCATTTAATACGTTTTGTGCTGTTAGAATCGACACTTCATGTTCAGCACTTTTCCCTCCAAAAACGATACAAATATTTTCTTTTGTCATTTCGTTTTCCTCCAATGATATATCAGGGCTTCCTACCTTAATATAAGTTAATATTCATTTTAATCCTGTTATTAATTTATTCATTCGCATCTTTGAATCTTAATAGTATCACATTTAATGGCTATTTTGCATTTTAAAAACGATGCGGCGCTTGCCTTTGTCTTAGTTGTTTCATTGTTATACAGGACAATCTTCATCTCTATTTTATTCCTAAATTAAATTGAAATCTATAGCCGATATCTCAGTCATATTCTAGCTAATTTTTAAAAAGTCATGTAAAATTGGTATAAACATTAGTGAGTATAAAAGGAGTTTGCAATGAATTATTCATCTCGTCAACAGCCGGATAAGCATTGGCTTCGCAAAGTAGACTGGGTATTAGTGGCCACTATAGCTGTTTTAGCAATTTTCAGTGTTCTGCTTATTAACTCGGCTATGGGCGGCGGACAATATAGTGCTAATTTCGGTATTAGACAAATCTTTTACTATATTTTAGGTGCCATTTTTGCAGGTGTGATTATGTTTATTTCACCTAAAAAGATTAAACATTATGCATACATATTGTATTTCTTAATCTGCCTATTATTAATTGGGTTACTAGTTATTCCTGAATCACCAATCACACCTATTATTAACGGTGCTAAAAGTTGGTATACTTTCGGGCCAATCAGTATTCAACCATCGGAATTTATGAAAATCATTTTGATACTAGCATTAGCACGTGTCGTTTCTAAACATAATCAATTCACATTTAATAAATCTTTTCAAAGTGATTTGCTATTATTTTTCAAAATTATTGGTGTCTCGTTGTTACCAAGTATTTTAATATTATTGCAAAACGATTTAGGAACAACTTTAGTGCTAGCTGCTATTATTGCTGGCGTCATGTTAGTAAGCGGCATTACATGGCGTATATTAGCCCCTATTTTTATAACTGGTATTGTTGGGGCTATGACTATCATTTTGGGCATCCTATATGCACCATCCTTAATAGAAAATCTATTAGGTGTCCAATTATACCAAATGGGACGTATCAACTCTTGGCTTGATCCATATACTTATAGTAGTGGTGATGGCTATCATTTAACTGAATCCCTAAAAGCCATAGGTTCTGGTCAATTACTAGGTAAAGGATACAACCACGGTGAAGTTTATATTCCTGAAAACCATACTGATTTTATCTTTTCAGTCATTGGTGAAGAATTAGGCTTTATTGGATCTGTTATTTTAATTCTTGTATTTTTATTCTTAATCTTCCATTTAATAAGACTTGCTGCAAAAATTGAAGATCAATTTAACAAAATCTTTATCGTAGGTTTTGTAACATTGCTTGTGTTCCATATTTTACAAAATATCGGGATGACAATTCAGTTGTTACCTATCACTGGTATCCCATTACCATTTATTAGTTATGGTGGTAGTGCTTTATGGAGTATGATGACTGGTATCGGTATTGTTTTATCAATCTATTATCATGAACCGAAACGATATGTAGATTTATACCATCCGAAGAGCAATTAACTTATAACATTTAAACTTTATATACCAAGTATCTTACTGATGATTTACAATATTATAGATTTAAGCAAATCATCAGTATATATAAATGACAATAACAGTTAAAATAAAATCCCCTTTAATGTAAACATTGAGAAATGCGTACTTTAAAGGGGCGTTTTTGTATATAACGTTTATTTAATCAATGTAAGTGTTTTACACATCACACTTTATCCACATGCTTAACATATCATTTGATATATGTATGGAGTTTTTGTATATGCATGGACAATTTAAATATATCTTTTAAAATAAATAGTTTGGCTGGTAGCATTGTATATAGATAATCATAACTTTGATTAACTTCATACTTTCTTACATAAAAAACTAAAAAAACTACCAGTGACGCATCACTGGCAGTTATCGTGGTGTGTGATTCATGATCACAGTCAATTATTTTAATTCGTGACTTACTTTATTAGATGTTGGTAACGTATTAATAATGTCTAAACGAGATTTAGTCTTTTTAATATTAACACCTAATGATGACAATAGTTTGACTACATTTTGAATCTTTTCAGGACGTTTCATTATTATCACCTCGTTTGGATCGCTTTCAGTATTATCTTACCCTATTCGCCATACCTTTACTACATTAATTACAAACTTTTTTGATTATTTTTAAAATAAAAATCTATAGTGTGCTTTACATTGATATATTAATATACAATTTTATAGCCTGTATCATAAATTTCTTTTTCAATGCTATTTAAATTTGCGGGTGTTTCATATGCTACAACTACTTCTCCATCAATGATATTAATATTCACTTTATGCACACCTATCATGTTTGATATACGTTCTGTCAACTGGTTTACTTGTTCTTCAGTTTCAATACCTGCAGTATATATTGTGTTTTGATGTACCATCTTAAACTCCTTTAATCTTTAATCAACTTTTGAAAAGTAACTAGTAACTCTTCCATCGCTTCTTCTTGAGCACCTTGATTTACTTTATTCATAATACAACTTTTCATATGTTGCTCTAATAACTTTATTGCGACACTGTTTAATGCAGAACGCGTCGCTCTTATTTGTGTAAGAACATCATCACAATAGACATCTTCTTCAATCATGCGATTAATCGCTCTCACTTGACCTTCTATTCGATTTAAACGTGATTTAAGATTTGTTTTAATTTGTTCAGAATGATGTGCATTATCTTGTTCAGTCATAGCATTCACTCCTCTATTTGCATTCTTTACTATACTATATCCCACAAAACTTAACGTCAATACTAAGACCTATTTTTCAAACTAAATTGTCATGATATTTAAATTGCTTCATGATACAATTAATAAGATTATATTACTTGTTTTAGATTTTCGGTGGGAGGTTTCAAATGATAGAGTTACTAACAATTGCATTTAAACATTCAAATATTATTTTAAATTCAATATTTATTGGTGCATTTATTTTAAACTTATTATTCGCCTTTACCATTATTTTCATGGAAAGACGTTCTGCAAATTCTATCTGGGCTTGGTTACTTGTCTTAGTGTTCTTGCCTCTATTCGGCTTTATTCTATATTTACTACTAGGACGACAAATTCAACGTGATCAAATTTTCAAAATAGATAAGGAAGACAAAAAAGGTTTAGAGTTAATTGTCGATGAACAATTAGCTGCTTTAAAAAACGAAAAATTTTCAAATTCCAATTATCAAATTATGAAATTTAAAGAGATGATTCAAATGCTGCTCTATAATAATGCAGCCTTTTTAACAACTGATAATGATTTGAAAATATATACAGATGGACAAGAAAAATTTGATGACTTAATTCAAGATATTCGTAATGCTACTGATTATATTCACTTCCAGTATTATATTATTCATTGCGATGAATTAGGCCGTACCATTTTGGATGAACTTGCTAAGAAGGCAGAACAAGGCGTAGAAGTTAAAATTTTATACGATGACATGGGTTCTCGTGGTTTACGTAAAAAAGGCTTACGCGCATTTCGTAGTAAAGGCGGACATGCTGAAGCTTTCTTCCCTTCAAAATTACCTCTTATCAACTTGCGTATGAACAATCGAAATCATCGCAAAATTGTTGTTATTGATGGAAAAATTGGATATGTCGGTGGCTTTAATGTCGGCGATGAATATTTAGGTAAATCGAAAAAATTTGGCTATTGGCGTGATACACATTTACGCATTGTTGGAGATGCAGTCAATGCCTTACAATTACGTTTTATTTTAGATTGGAATTCACAAGCAACACGTGATCATATCTCATATGATGACCGTTACTTCCCTGACGTAAATTCTGGAGGCACAATTGGTGTGCAAATAGCTTCTAGTGGACCTGACGAAGAATGGGAACAAATTAAATATGGTTATTTGAAAATGATTTCATCTGCTAAAAAATCCATTTATATTCAATCACCGTATTTTATTCCAGACCAAGCATTTTTAGATTCTATTAAAATTGCTGCATTAGGTGGTGTTGAAGTCAACATCATGATTCCTAACAAGCCCGATCACCCATTCGTCTTTTGGGCAACTTTAAAAAATGCTGCATCATTATTAGATGCTGGCGTTAAAGTGTTTCATTATGATAACGGGTTCTTACATTCTAAAACATTGATTATCGATGATGAGATTGCAAGTGTTGGCACAGCAAATATGGACCATCGTAGTTTCACATTGAATTTCGAAGTTAATGCTTTTATCTATGATCAACAAATTGCCAAAAAATTAAAGCAAGCATTTATTGATGATTTAGAAGTGTCATCCGAATTAACGAAAGCGCGCTATGCTAAGCGAAGCCTTTGGATTAAATTTAAAGAAGGTATTTCACAGTTACTGTCACCAATATTATAAAAAGAGCCATACGAGGAGTGTAATTTTAATGCAGTATTCTAAAATCATTGACGCCGCCCAACAATATATGGAATCTATACATCAAGATGATTATACAGGTCATGATATAGCGCACGTATATCGTGTCACTGAGTTAGCAAAATCAATTGCTAAAAAAGAAGGCATAAAAGACACTTTAATTATAGAGCTAGCATCTTTATTGCATGACACAGTTGACGAAAAACTCGTAGATGTTGATAAACAATTAGATGCATTGAAATCATTTTTGGCATCTTTATCGCTTTCAGATGAAACTCAAGAACATATATTATTTATAATTACGCACATGAGTTATCGAAATGGTAAAAATAATCATGTTGCTTTATCACTAGATGGTCAAATTGTTAGAGATGCAGATCGACTTGATGCTATAGGTGCTATTGGTATTGCACGAACATTTCAATTCGCTGGACATTTTGGTGAGCCTATGTGGACAGAACAAATGCCATTTAACAACATTAATGATGATTTAATTGAAAGGTTACCATCATCTGCCATAAAACACTTCTTTGAAAAATTATTAAAATTACAATCATTAATGCATACAGAAACAGCGCAAAAGATTGCTAAAGAAAGACATGATTTTATGGTTATGTATTTGCAGCAATTCTTTACAGAGTGGAATTATCACGATTAGCTGTGTCGATGTTATGATGTGGTGAAGTTGCTATGTCGTTGCGACATTTTGATTCTATGATGTGGTGATGTTGCGGAGCGATGACGTTTTGATTTTATGGCGTGTTTTGCGGAGCGTTGAAGTTACCGTTTCGATCCTATGTGATGCGGTGTAGTTGCCGGGCAGTGTTGTTGCCGTGCGGTAATGATACTATTCCATTGTGACGTTATTATTTCGCACTGTTACATGTACTAGTGCTTTGTTATGGAAATGTTTCGACATTAACTACCGTACTAATAATGCACTTCACCAATATGACATTACAATAGAGGCAGGTCACTCTGTTGTTATCACCATTTTACATACTATAGTCTTGTTAAATATTATGACACATAAAAAAACGGCAGTAGGATGAGTTTCATATTAGAAATCATCTTACTGCCGTTTCTACCTTTCAGACACTATATTATGTAATGCTATACTTTTGATATTTAAATAAAAAATCATGTGCCCCTAGAAAGTTAAAATTAGCTTCGACTTTTTGGGGGCTCATGATTTGGCATTGCTGAGGTTATTTCTTTTTCTTTTTAGACACTACTTGTGTGTTTTTGCCTTTTTTGTTGCCGCCATTGTGTTCTCTTTCATACGCTTCGATGAAAGGTTGCACTTCTTTTTTAGCAACTTTTTCATAATGAATATTCGCAAAGTGTGTTTGAACTACAAGGAATGCCGCACTGACTGACCAATATAAGCCAAGTGCTGATGCTGAGCTTAATGAAATCCAGATAATCATAATTGGTGAAATGATCATCATCATGTAACCCATTTGACGCTGTTCGTCTGGCATCGTTTTACTTGAAACATATGCTTGGATAAAGTATAAAACTCCGGCAATAATTGTAATCCAAATATCAGGACGTCCTAAATCGAACCATAAGAAGTGTGGATACTTAAACAAACCATCTACAAGTTGATCTTTAAGTACAAAGTATAATCCCATGATGATTGGCATTTGAATTAGCATTGGTAAACAACCTAACATACTCTTCATCGGGTTCATGTCATACTTTTTATAAACTTGCATTAATTCTTGGTTTGCAGCCATTTTTTCTTCTTGCGTACGTGCACGCTTCACTTTTTCTTGAATTTTTTCAACTTCTGGCTTTGCAACTTTCATTTTTTGACGCATCATATGACTATTTTTATAGTTTGACAACATGAATGGTAATAAGATAATACGAATTACCAATACAAGAATAATAATAGCTAAACCATAATTGTCGTTTAATAAGTTATTTCCCAACCAATCCAATACATTTTTCATTGGATCTACGAATGTATTGTAGAAAAACCCACTACGTTTTTCAGGTTTAGAATAGTCACAACCAGCCAAAAAGACCATAATACCTAAAAACAATGGTAGTAACGCTTTTTTCTTCATTTTTCCACCTCTATCATTATATTCACATAGGATTTATTCTATCACATTAATGAGTACGTATGAAACAATAAGTGGAAAAATTTAACTAATTATTAAAAAAATCTTTGAATTTTTTTACAGTACCTTCTATATTTTCACTTTTAGAAATAGCTGAAATGACTGAAATACCATCGGCACCTGCTTCTACAATAGGTGCCACATTATCAGTATTAATCCCCCCAATTGCTACAATCGGCAGTTGTGGATTCACTTTTTTTAATGTTGCAATCATTTCTGGACCTACTGGTGTATGCGCGTCATTTTTCGATGGTGTAGGATAGATTGGTCCTACACCTATATAATCAACATCAGTTAAATCAGATTTTGAATACTCATCTAAATCACTAACACTTAGTCCAATTATTTTATTTGTAAAAAACTGTGCAATCTCATTAACCTTAGCATCATCTTGGCCGACATGGATCCCGTCCGCGTTAATTTCCTTTGCTAATTCAACATCATCATTAATTATAAAAGGTACTTGATATTGATGACACAAATTTAGTAATTCTTTGGCTAATTCCACTTTTTCAGTGCCTTTTAATGCATTAGTTCCTTTTTCTCTAAATTGAAAAAGCGTTATTCCTGCTTTTAGCGCTTCATCTAATACATCATGAATAGTACGATGACTCGGAACATCAGGTGTACCACAAATAAAATAAACATTCAATTGTGAGTTATTAAACATGTTATTCCACCTCTTCAATACGAATCCATTGTTGATAAGTCATATTATCTAAATGGTATAACGTATCAAGTAATATTGATGAAAACGTTCCAGGTCCATTACAATTTTCATTTTCAGCGGCTAATTCAGCAGCAATATTAAATACACTAACCGCTTCAATCAACGCATCTATATCTGGTTTTGTATTTCTGAATAAGAATCCCGCAATAACTCCCCCTAATAAACAACCAGCACCGGTAACTTTAGTCAATAATGGTGAGCCATTTGATAACATTACCACTTTGCCATCTTGAACGATAACATCCTGTTCTCCTGTAACAACAATTGCAGTTTTATATGCTTCGTAAGCTTTTTTTGCAATAGCAACTGCATCTAAATTATTATCACTATCTGTGCCTTTCATAGTTGCTGTGTCATCAATCAATGCTAGTATTTCAGATGCATTCCCTTTAATTACTGACACGTTTGCTGACTGTAAAAGTAATTTGCAAAACTGTTTTCTATATGTAGATGCACCAACTGCTACAGGGTCAAAGACAATCGGTAATCCTAACTCATTAGCTGTTTGAGCAATTGCAATGATATCTTGTTCATTTTGTGCGGTTAATGTTCCGATGTTGATTAACAATGCTTGAGCTACTTTATAAAATTCTTCCGCTTCTTCTGGTGCCTCACTCATTGCAGGACTTGCACCAATACTTAATAATCCATTAGCTGTAAAATTTTTCACAACATCATTCGTATAGCAAATTGTTAATGGTTGTTCATTACGTATTTTATCTAGATATTTCATCATCTAATCCTTCTTTCTTTAAATATGCAAAATGATTGACTGGACCTCTACCTCTACCTATTTCAGGAGTATATTGAATACTCAATGAAATAAATTTTTTAGCTTTATGTACTGCTTCTGATAGTGTTCTACCTTTGGCAAGTTCTGCTGTTATAACTGCTGAAAAAGTACATCCAGTTCCATGAGTATGCTTTGTTTCAAATCTTTCACTTTCAAATGTTTCAACGCCATCTTTAGTAAATAAATAATCCTTTGAAATATTGATATCATCTGAATGACCACCTTTAATAACAACCCCCTTACTACCTATGTCATTAATAAAGATGCGTCCAGCTTGTAAAATCTTTTCTTCACTATCAATTGCAAGTCCTGTTATTTCCTCTGCTTCTGGTAAATTTGGAGTCACTACATCAGCTAATGGCAATAACGTATGTTGTAAATTTTGTTTAGTTGCATCATCCATTAAAGAATCGCCACTTTTAGCTAACATCACAGGATCAATTACATAAGGAATAGAGGGCTGCTGCAATAAATAATGACGTATTATATCCATCGTATCAGCTGTAGCAATCATCCCAGTTTTAATTGCGTGAGGTAATGTATCACTAAATACACTATCTAATTGCTCATCTACCCAACGACTATCTAAGTTATGAATATGTTGAACTCCCATCGTATTTTGAGCAACAATGCTAGTAACGACGCCCATACCATATACACCACACGAATGAAATGATTTTAAGTCAGCCATAACACCAGCACCACCTGTTGGATCTGTTCCAGCAATTGTTAATGCGATTTTTGGTTTATTCATTGACTATCTCCTCCAAATTCCCATTTTTCTAAAGTCATAGCCATATTGAAAAATCGACGTTCATGGATACAACTTTCTAAAAATACTTGTTTCACTCGTTTAAGTTCTTCGGCAGACATTGATTTTGCTAACTTATTCATCAATGCTTCAAAAACATTGATAACATCGTCCATTTCAGTACTATAAAAATCAAACCATTTTGCTGTATCTTTCTCTCTATTTAAATAGCTATCATTTTGCGCACGCTTCGCTAATTCTGCATATATATATGGGCACGGAGCCATTGCGGCAATTGTATAAATAGCATTTTCACGACTAAATGCTTGGAAATACATATGCTTAATGTAATGGTCTCCACTTGGTGGCCAAACTTTAGTTTTAATAATTTCTTCATAAGATTCACCAACAATTTGTGCTAATATATCATGCGCTAACACTTCACCTTCTACCATAAAATCAATTTGTTCTACTAAAAATTTCACATCGTCCATATTGTTCATTTTTGGAATTAACAATGCATATAAGTTTGTAAATTCTTTTAAATATGCAGCGTCAGCTTTTAAGTAATGGCGTAATGCGTCAGCTTCTATATTTCCAGATAACATCTTTTGAATAAAATCATCTTCATAAATATCGTCAATGATTGGCTTTGCTGCTAGGTACAATTCTTGTGTAAACTCCATTGTAAAAATCCTCCCTAAATAAAAAAACTACTTCCAACGCAATGAAAGTAGTTTGATAATAATGCAACTAGTCCAGCTACACATAACCAATGACTACTTTCCTACGTTGGTACTAACCAAATCAGGTCATAAGGGTCTGAATCTTCATCTCAGCCAATTAATTAGGCTCCCCTAGTAGTTCGTTAATATTCAATTCCAAATTTATCTTAGCAAACGTTTTCAACATTTTCAATTATTGTTGCATAGCTTTATTATTAATTTTTAAAAATTAATTTCTCTATTACATATAAAAATGACCGAAAATATTTGCAAGTCAATCCAAATATTTCCGGCCTTAATTTAATTGTATGAATCTATATATTAGTTATATATGTGTAACTTAAGCTGTTACCCAATGACCAGCGCCACCAGTGTTATATAATTTTACTGCTGCAGCATCTTGGACACTTTCTGGTGCATTTGCTGGTGATACACCTTTATATTTAGCTGGTGCTACTGAATCCCAAGTTGATTGTAAGAATTGATATTTACCTGCTGCACCTGATGTTGGATTGACAGCATGAATATTACCACCAGATTCACGTTGTGCAATTTGTTTTAGATGATCATTCACATTAACTGAAGATCCTTCAGATGCTTTTGATTCTGTTGGTGTTGCAGTCATTTGTGAGTTATTTGATGTTGATGCTTGTGGCTGTTGTGTTTGAGCATTTTGTGGTGCCGCCACTTCTTGTGATTGTGTAGGGTTCGCTTGTGTAGTTGAAGGCGCTACTCCATTAGTAGGTGCTTGTGCACTTACTGTTGCTTCATTAGCACCTGTTGCATGATAACTCCATGCGAAGTGTGTACCATCTGATTCAAAATGATACGTAAACCCTTCATAGTCAAATGTATAATTATAAGCGCCTGCTTCAATTGGTTTTTGATTTAATGTTTGATCGTTTGATTGCGCCATTTGCGCTAATGATGCTTTATTTAAATCCGCTTCACTTGCATGGGCTTCATGACCTGCATTTCCTGCTACGATTCCTAAACCTACTGCTAAAGATGATGCGAGTAATGTTTTCTTCATAATCTTAAAATCCTCCTACAAGTAATTTGTTTCTTTAAAAGTTTTACAGCAACTACTGTAACATCTGTGAAATCATTGCAGGTTACAACGAAATAAAAAAATACTCATGTTTTTTACATAGACTTTACATAGTTTTAGTCTATATTATTTAAATTTATACCCTATGAAATTCGCCATAGCAATAACGGATGGTTTTCATTTGCATTTTTATATGTAATCATTTTGCAATCTAACTATACTTTGGCACAGAAAAACTACACAAAAAGACGACCTACACAACAATTGCAATGGTCATGTAAGTCATCTTTAAGTGAGTATATTTCAAGTTAATATGATCTATAAAAAATAGGATGGATTAAATGTATATTAAGGATGTTTAGGATAATTGGATTTAAATTTCTAATAAGTCAGGATTATCTATATTATGAGAGTCAATATCTAAAATACTATCTGAGAGAATTTCATTATTTTGGGATTTAGGGGACATGAATTTTATAGTTTCAACATATAATTCTGTAACAAAGTGTGTTTGACCGTCTTTATCATATTTTCTTGATCTCATTTGACCTGTAATACCAACTAGCGTACCTTGATTGGTGTACTTATCAATGTTTGACGCTAGCTTGCCAAATGCTTTGCAAAAAATATAATCACAAACGATTTCTCCGTTTTCATCTTTATAATTTCGTTGTGTTGCAACACAAAACGTAGCAACCTTTCTTTCCTCCTTTTCAAAGATTTGTACATCTTTCGTTAGTCTTCCAACTATTACGATTTTGTTTAGCATAAAGTGTGTGGTTCACCTCCTATGCTTATATCTTAATAATTTACTTATGTATGGTCAAAATTACAAAATTTATATTATTTATAGCTATCACATCTTATTATTTGTTATATTTAAAGAAATTAGTAAGAAATAATGCTTAAAATACCTGAAAACTTCAAATATCATATATATAAATCAAATGGGATGTGGAAATATGAAAACTTTTAAAGCAGTAAGGTTCCAAATTGTAAATGAACACGGCAGAATTATCGAATATGAGTTAGAAGATGGTGTAATAATTAATAAAGAAGAAAGTGGTACAGGTTGGTTACTTGAAATTGTTATTTCAAATGAACATTATGAAACTTTTAAAGAATACCAAGACAATGAACGGTTACTTGATATACGTGTTGTTATTACGCGTCCAGCCAATGACCCAGCATTATTTGAGTCCACTATTAAGAGTATTAAAAATTTCAAAACAACGATGTCTATTGTATTTGAATGTCATATTTATACTTTGAGACAACAGTATGCTGAAAGTTTATTAGAACAACTTATCGATGACGGCTTATCTGGTGAAGAATTAAAAAAATCATTTAATAGAATGATGCAATCTAAACCGAAGTTAAAAGATGAAAAATTAGAAGAATAAAGAAAAAACATTCAAAGACAATGAGATTCATTAGATCTTTGAATGTTTTTTAGTTTTTATTTCACGTC
The DNA here is from genome assembly GCF_000236925.1 of Staphylococcus argenteus. NCBI lineage: Bacteria > Bacillati > Bacillota > Bacilli > Caryophanales > Staphylococcaceae > Staphylococcus > Staphylococcus argenteus. Next base: position 2,098,265 of record NC_016941.1, read on the forward strand.
TTGAATTGCAAACGTTAATTCACAACTACAAGCTAGTTGTCCATCAACAGTAGCCTTTGCACTACCTTTGCCAATTGGACCTTTAATTTTTGTGATTTCCACTTCAAGCGTCAATGTATCTCCTGGTACAACTTGACGTTTAAATCGACATTTATCTATACCGGCAAACAATGCTATTTTCCCTTTATTTTCTTCACTGTTTAAAATTGCTACCGCACCAGTTTGTGCTAATGCTTCAGTTATCAATACACCAGGCATTACTGCATAATCTGGAAAATGCCCTTGGAAAAATGGTTCATTGCCAGACACTTGTTTAATTGCCACACATCGGCGACCTTCTTCATATTCAACAACTTTATCAATTAATAAAAATGGTTGTCTGTGAGGTATAATTTGTTTAATTTGGTTATAATCAAAAATTGTTTCCATGGTTGAATTCCTCCATTATATTAATCGTTAATACGTTCAATGTCTGCACCTAATTGTTTTAATTTACCATGCAAGTCAACATAGCCTCTATCTAAGTGTTTTAATTCTGTAACACTTGTTTTACCATCAGCCACTAACCCAGCTAAAATTAATGCTGCTGCAGCTCTTAAATCAGTAGCTTTAACTTGTGCACCTTGTAATTGACTCTTTCCTTCAAGTTTAGCACTACGACCTTCAACATTGATATTAGCATTCATTCGTTTAAACTCTGCAACATGCATAAATCTATTTTCAAATACAGTTTCAGTAACCACTTTATGGCCATTTGCTGTTAATAATAATGCCATCATCTGTGACTGCATATCGGTTGGGAATCCTGGGTGTGGCAATGTCTTAATATCAACAGGTTCTAATTCGCCTTCTGCACGCACTCGAATACCATCTTCTTGATAATCAAGTTCAACACCCATTTCTTCTAATTTATAAACCAAACTAGCCATATGTTCTTTAATTGCGCCACGTACAAAAATATCGCCACGAGTAATTGCACCAGCGATAAGAAGCGTTCCTGCTTCTATTCTATCTGGAATGATAGCATGTTCAACACCGTGTAAAGATTCAACGCCGTTAATTGTTATAGTATCTGTTCCAGCACCAGTAATTCTACCGCCCATTTCATTGATATAATTTGCTAAATCTACTATTTCAGGTTCTTTAGCTGCATTTTCAATTAACGTTTTACCTTTAGCTAATGATGCCGCCATAATAATATTTTGTGTTGCTCCTACACTTGGAAAATCTAAATGAATTGATGTACCTTTTAATCCATCTTTAGCATTCGCATAAATATTACCATTTTCAAGATGGATTTCTGCACCTAATGCTTCAAAACCTTTAATATGTTGTTCAATTGGTCTACTTCCAATCGCGCACCCACCTGGTAATGCAACGATGGCATGACCTAATCTAGCTAATAAAGGCCCCATAACTAAAATACTTGCACGCATTTTACTAACATATTCATATGGTGCCTCTTCATTTAAGGTTTTTGTTGCATCAACGATAACAGCATTCTCGTCTTTTTTGTATGTTACGTCTGCATTTAACGTTGTTAATACATTATTAATTGTTTCTACATCACTTAAGGCTGGAACATTAACAAGCTTACTAGGTTTGTCAGAAGCTAATAATGATGCAGTCAATATTGGTAATACTGCATTTTTTGCACCTTCAACTTTAACCTCACCTGTTAATCTATTTCCACCCTTGATTACTATTTTATCCATCGTAAATCCTCCACTAAGAACTCCTATTACTTTTACATTTCCCTATTTTAAAATTATTTTTAATCATTATTTAATTATATCTAGTTTTGATTACAAATAACAGAGCTAGTCTTATTTTATTAAATATTTTACCTGCGTCGAGTATTGTAACAAATCTACAATAAAATTGCTTACTGCAGTACCTAATAAAATAGCAACAAATATCAAGCAAACTTGAAGTTGTGCTGAATACCCTTTTTTGAAAAATTGATCTAATCGAATTGATTGCAATGCCCAATAGGCAATGCAAATACATACTACATGTAACACTAAATGGATAATTGCATATTGTCCGATATAATCCATTTTATCACCTCATAAGATTACTGTATTACATTGTACATGAAATGGTTAAATAATGATACAAAGTTTATTACCCGTTTTTAATAAAGATTATGCTTATTTACGATATAATTCTTTTTACATAAAAATCATAGTTATAATATTTCTGTTCGTCAATGTGAGTGTTTGTGTCCGACTTCTTTCAGATTCCACTTCACAATGGACACCCTTATCTTTCACTAACAGTTCCTACTACCTAGCCTGTAACGGACTTTCACCGTCAAGTTGTTGCCCATGCCAGGCGCACTAAAAAAGGGTCGAAGATATGTAACCACACCTTCGACCCTTTATTTTCTATTTTAATTCAGCCACACGCAAACGGTTATTTGCTCTCTCTAAAGCTCTTTCGGCTCTATGAATATCAGTATTGTCGTCATCATTTTCCAAGTGAGACTCTGCTCTTGCTTTGGCTAATTTGGCTCTTTCAACATCAATTTCTCTTGCAGTTTCTGCAGTTTGAACAATGATTGAAACTTTATGCTTTCTAACTTCAACAAAGCCATCGCTTACAGCAATGAATTCAGTTCCATCGTGAAATTTCACTTTTACAAAGCCTGTTTTTAAAGCAGCTACAGTTGGAATATGTCCACTCATGACACCTATCTCACCCGCTGTTGTTTGCATAACTACGAGTTCAACATTATCACGATCGTAAACAGAACCATTAGGAGTGACAATATCTAGGTTTAATGTATTCATTATCCATTCCTCCTAATTGTTATACTTCAACACCCATATCTTTAGCTTTTGCAATAACATCATCCATGCTACCAACTAAACGGAATGCATCTTCTGGAATATGATCATACTTACCATCTAAGATATCTTTAAAGTTGGCAACTGTTGTTTTAACAGGTACATAAGATCCTTTTTGACCAGTAAATTGTTCCGCAACGTGGAAGTTTTGAGATAAGAAAAATTGAATTCTACGTGCACGTTCAACTGTTTGCTTATCTTCATCAGATAATTCATCCATACCTAAGATAGCAATAATATCTTGTAACTCACGATATTTTTGAAGTGTTGATTGTACATCACGTGCTACTTCATAATGTTCTTGACCTACAATAGATGGTTCCAATGCTCTTGATGTAGACGCTAATGGATCCACGGCAGGATAAATACCCATTTCAGTTAATTTACGTTCTAAGTTTGTTGTTGCATCTAAATGCGCAAACGCAGTCGCTGGTGCTGGGTCAGTGTAGTCATCGGCAGGTACGAATACCGCTTGAATAGATGTAACTGATCCTTTTGTTGTTGATGTAATACGTTCTTGTAATTGTCCCATTTCAGTTGCAAGTGTTGGTTGGTAACCTACCGCAGAAGGCATACGACCTAATAATGCAGATACTTCTGAACCAGCTTGTGTAAATCTGAAAATGTTATCAATGAATAGTAATACGTCTTGACCTTGTTCATCACGGAAATATTCAGCCATTGTTAAACCAGATAAAGCTACACGCATACGTGCACCAGGTGGTTCATTCATTTGTCCGAATACCATGGCAGTTTTCTTGATTACACCACTATCACTCATTTCGAAGTATAAATCATTACCTTCACGTGTACGTTCACCTACGCCAGCGAATACTGAAATACCACCATGCTCTTGAGCGATGTTATTAATTAATTCTTGAATTAATACAGTTTTACCTACACCGGCACCACCGAATAATCCGATTTTACCACCTTTAATGTAAGGGGCTAATAAGTCTACTACTTTAATACCAGTTTCTAAAATTTGAACTTCTGTTGAAAGTTCATCAAATGCTGGTGCTTGACGATGAATTGGGTCACGACGAACAGAATCACTAATTTCTTCTTTAAGGTCAATTGTTTCACCTAATACATTAAATACTCGACCTAATGTTTCGTCACCAACAGGCACACTAATTTCTTTGCCTGTATCTTTTACATCCATACCTCTTTGGACACCGTCAGTTGAATCCATCGCAATAGTACGAACAACGTCGTCGCCTAATTGCAGCGCAACTTCTAATGTTAGTTGTACAGTACCTTCTTCTTTAGGCACATCAATAACCAAGGCATTGTTAATTTTAGGAACTTCGTTATGTTCAAAACGAACATCAATTACAGGACCCATAACTTGAGTTACACGGCCAATTCCCATGCTATTTTCCTCCTTTAAATATTATTCAAGCGCTGCAGAACCACCAACAATTTCAGTAATTTGTTGTGTAATTTCAGCTTGTCTCGCTCTGTTATATTCTAATGATAAGTCATCAATAAGTTCAGTTGCATTATCAGTAGCATTTTTCATCGCAGTCATACGCGTTGCATGCTCACTTGCTTTTGCATCTAATATCGTTCCGTAAATCAAACTCTCAACGTATTGAGGCAAGATTACACTTAAGATAGATTCTTTATCAGGTTCAAATTCATAAGATGATAAATGACCATGTCCCTTACTAGAATCTTCTTGAGATAATGGTAATACTTGTCTTGATGTTGGTTTGTTTTCAAGAACACTCACATAATGACTATAGTATATATTTAATTCATCAATTTCTTCTTCACTGTATAAGTCTATAGCATGATTTGCTAGTGCTTGAACAGATTTGAAAGAAGGTTGATCAGGTACGTCCACTTGAGAATACTCAATGTCATAACCTCTATTTTTTAGGAAATCAACACCTTGTTGTCCTAAAACTACAATACTGTATTCGCTACTATCTTGATGTTTCGCTTCAATATCAGTAATCAATTTCTTAAGTACATTTGCACTATATGCACCAGCTAAACCTTTATCACTTGTGATAACTAAATAACCACTTCTAGTTATTTTACGAGGTCTTAGCATTGGATGGTTTGTATTGCTACTTGCACCTGCAACTGCAGTAATTGCATCTTGCATTTTATCCATATATGGTGTGAATTGTTTTGTATTTTTTTCAGCTCTACGAAGTTTTGAACTTGATACCATGTTCATTGCTTTCGTAATCTGCTTCATTTTTTTGGTTGATTTTATTCGAGTATCTATTTCTTTAAGAGAAGCCACTATCTCACCACCTTATACTAAACTTGTTTATTATTCAGATTTGCTAAAGCTTTTTTTGAATTCGTTAATAGCTGTGTCGAACTTCTCAGCAGCTGGTAGGCCACCAGTTTCTCTGATTTCATTTAACAGTTCAGTAGCATTTGATTCTGCCCAGTGGTTTAACTCGTCTTCAAAACGTGTGATATCTACAACAGGAATATCATCTAAATATCCTTTTGTTAATGCATAAATAATCAACACTTGATATTCAACTGGTAATGGTTTGTTTTGATCTTGTTTTAAAACTTCAACCGTACGTTTACCACGTTCCAATTTACTTGCTGTAAATTCATCAAGGTCTGAACCAAATTGTGCGAATGACTCAAGTTCTCTGTAAGACGCTAAGTCAAGACGTAACGTACCAGCAACTTTTTTCATTGCTTTAATTTGTGCAGAACCACCAACACGAGATACAGATTGTCCGGCATTAATCGCTGGTCTTACACCTGAGAAGAATAAATCAGATTGTAAGAAGATTTGTCCATCTGTAATGGAAATAACGTTTGTTGGTACGTAAGCTGAAATATCACCAGCTTGAGTTTCGATAATTGGTAATGCAGTAATTGAACCGCCACCTAAATCATCGTTTAATTTTGCTGCTCTTTCTAATAATCTACTATGCAAGTAGAATACATCACCTGGGTATGCTTCACGACCTGGAGGTCTACGTAATAATAATGATAACTCACGGTAAGCTGCTGCTTGTTTTGTTAAATCATCATAAACGATTAAAACATGTTTACCGTTGAACATAAATTCTTCACCCATTGTTACACCTGAATATGGCGCAATATAAAGTAGCGGTGAAGGTTCAGAAGCTGATGCTGCTACTACGATTGTGTAGTCTAAAGCACCTGCTTGTCTTAATTTTTCAACGTTTGCTCTTACTGTTGAGTCTTTTTGACCAATGGCAACATAAATACAAATTGTTCCTTGATCTTTTTGATTTAAAATTGTATCAATGGCAATTGTTGTTTTACCTGTTTGACGGTCACCAATAATTAACTCACGTTGACCTCTACCAATTGGTACTAAAGCATCGATTGCTTTGATACCTGTTTGTAATGGTTCATCAACTGATTTACGATCCATTACACCAGTAGCTTTTTTCTCTACTGGACGCGTTTTAGTTGTGTTAATCGGTCCTTGTCCATCAATAGGTTGTCCTAATGGGTTTACAACTCTTCCGATTAGTTCTTCCCCTACTGGTACTTCCATGATACGACCAGTACGTTTAACTTCATCACCTTCAGTAATATCTGTGTATGGTCCTAAAATAACCACACCCACATTTGACTCTTCAAGGTTTTGTGCTAAACCAAGTACGCCGTTATGGAATTCTACTAGCTCACCAGCCATAACGTCATTTAATCCGTGAATTAATGCAATACCATCACCAATTTGTAATACAGTACCTACATCAGTTACGGACATTTCTGACTCATAATTTTCAATTTGTGAGCGAAGTAATGCACTGATTTCTTCAGCTTTTATGGCCATCTATGTCACTCCTCTTTATTATTAATTAGCTCTTCTAAATTTTCTTTGTAATTGGACAAGATCATTTCTAACACTACCATCTAGTACAGTTGTGCCGACTTTAACTCTAAATCCACCAATTAAATCTGGATTAATTTTAGTATCTACAATTACTTTAGATAACTTTGTTTGTTGAGTTACCAGTTTGACAATCTTATCTAACTCTTCTTGACTCAATTCATATGTTGACTCAATTGTCGCAAAATCTTGATTATAGTATCTGTTATATAAACTTTGGAAAGCTTTAAAAACATCACCAACTAATGAGATATGTCTATTATCAGCTAACACATACATCATGTTTTTAATGTATGGGTTAATTTCTGTAAATACACCATTAATTAACTCTCGACGTTGTTCCGCAGTTTGAGTAGGATTACTATCAACCATTTTTAATTGCTCAATTTTATCTTTTACTGCCTCATTAATGACTGTTAATTCTTCATTAATAGTTTCCAAATTATTTGTATCTAATGACACGTCAAATAATGCTTTAGCATACTTATTAGCTACTTTCACCATTATTTATCGCCTGCCTCTTTTAGATACTTGTCAACCAATGCTTTTTGGTCTTGTTCAGAAATTTCTTTTCTAAGTACTTTAGAAGCAATTAACACTGATAGTTCAGATACTTGATTATTAATATCAGCAATGGCACGTTCTTTTTGGCTATTGATTTCACTTTGAGCTGTTTCAATCATACCGTTTGCGCGTACGTTAGCTTCATGAATAATTTGTTCTTGCTGTTGTCGTGCTTGAACCTTAGCATCTTCTAAAATCTTTTGAACTTCTTCTTGTGTTTCTTTAAGTTTTTGTTTATTTTCTTCTTCAAGTTTTTGTGCATTTAACTTTGCTTGTTCTGCGTCATCGATATCTCTGTTAATATCTCTTTCACGTTTATCCATTACATCTTTTAATGGACCCCATGCGAACTTTTTAAGTAACGCAAGTAATACGATGAAAGTTAGGACCTGTACAATCACAGTCCCCCACTCAACGCCTCCAGCTGCACCAAGAACGAATAAGTTAGCTGTTTCAGTCACGGGTTCATGACACTCCTTTCATTAAAATAATCGCTAGTGTTATTTAGAAAAACGAACGAGGTTAGGACCTTCTGAATTCATGCGATAGGTATGCAATATTTCATATCTTTGCAATTCAATACTGCTCATAGACACTACTTTATATACATTAATGTTTATATCCTATCCGCTTTGTCCCGACCTCTTTATCTGTTAATTATCCAGCAAATGTCATGAATGCAATTACTACACCGATGATAGGTAATGCCTCAACTAAACCTACACCAATGAACATGATACCCATTAATTGACCACGTGCTTCTGGTTGACGTGCTACACCTTCAACTGTTCTTGAAACGATAAGACCGTTACCGATACCTGCTCCTAATGCTGATAAACCAATTGCGATTGCTGCTGCGATTAAATTCATAATTTAATTTCCTCCTGTGATTGTATATAATTATTGAAATTTTTAGTGTTCATCTGCCACTTTATGTGACATATAAACCATCGAAAGCATAATAAAGATATATGCTTGGATTGTTCCTACAAATATTGAGAATGCTTGCCAAACAATTAAACCTGGGATACTAATAATCCAACCCCATGCTGGTTCGTTAAAGAATAAGCCAGCAAGTAACGTTAATAGTATCTCACCTGCAAAAATATTACCGTACAAACGTAGACCAAGTGTTAATGTTGAAGTGAATTCTTCAAACACATTAATGATTGCCAATGGCCAAAATGGCTGTACGTAACCTTTAAGGTATTGTTTCGTGCCACGCATTTTAATTCCATAAAAGTGAGTTAACAGTATTATCGTTGTAGACAACGTTAATGTAACTGTTGCATCAGCTGTTGGTGATTTCCACCATAATGTATGGTCTTTTGTCGCTATTGAAAACGGAAGACCCAACATATTAGCTATAAAAATGTACAGAATAAGCGTTACCGCTAAGAAGTGGAATTGACCACCTTTTTTCCAAGCCATGTTACCTTCAATGATTCCCCTCACGAAATCAAAAATCCATTCAACGAAATTTTGTTTGCCAGTTGGTCTTTTTTTCAAATTACGCGTACAAATGATAGCAAGTAGAAAAACAAGAAGCGCCGTAACAAGTATCATCAATATACTTGATAAATTGAAAACGATATCGAAACCGAATAAATTCCAACTCACGAGCGGGGATTTGTGATCCATAATCTCACCTCTTTCTTAATTTATTTGCTCACCTTTAGTAAAGGACGTATGATAACTACAACATATGAAATCATTAAACCAATAATGATACCGATTATACTTACATGCGATTTATTAAAGTACCAAATCATACAGGCGATAATTGCAACTAAATATCGCCACATATTCCCAGTAGAAATATGCATAGTGTCTGGTCTTTTAGACTTGGCTAAATAGCTCTCAAATACATACGTATTGATTGCAGAACCAGTAACACCAATGATTAATCCTAAGATAAATGCATGGTGTATAAACAAGTACAATCCTGCCAATATTATTATTATATAAAAATAATATTGAATGAACTGTTTGAAAATGTTGTAGAAACGACTCATTTTATATGCCTCCGTGTGACTGATATCAATCATGAAAACCGTTCCACTCATACAAATTAAATGATAATATAGGCGATTTGTGGTGTCAATTCTATTCAAATTGTTGTAAAAAAATAAGCATAGTCAGACACAATTTAGACACATTTTGTCACAAAGTCTCTTTTAATTGAAATCGCTTGGTTTTTCAGTGATTAAATTCAAATAATACTTAATATGATTTACTATTCTTTCTGAAGCAAATCCATCACCATATGGATTATGTGCTTCTGACATTTGATGATACATTCTATTATCATTAATTAATTGTTTTGTAGCTTGATATACATCTTCTTCATTCGTACCAACTACTTTCAATGTACCCGCTTCAACACCTTCAGGCCGTTCTGTAACGTTACGTAATACTAGGACAGGCTTGTTAAATGATGGCGCCTCTTCTTGTATGCCACCTGAGTCGGTTAAAATAAAATATGCTTGTTTAGCAAAATTGTGAAAGTCTAATACATCTAATGGTTCAATTAGTTCAATTCTTTCATGATTACCTAAAATCTTTTGCGCCACTTTACGAACTTGCGGATTTTTATGCATTGGATAAACTAATGCTAAATCTGTATTTTCATCTACTAAACGTTTAACCGCTTTAAAAATGTTTTCCATTGGTTTTCCAATATTTTCACGACGATGCGCTGTCATAAGAATAAATTTTTTATCGCGGTATTGATCGATAATATTTGATTTATAATCTTCATCAACTGTGTATTTCATAGCGTCAATTGCTGTATTACCAGTGACAACAACACTTTCTGACTTTTTGCCTTCATTTAATAGGTGTTTTGCTGCATTTTTAGTTGGTGCAAAATGCAAATCAGTTATAACTCCGACTAGTTGTCTATTCATTTCTTCTGGAAAAGGTGAATATTTGTCATAACTTCTTAAACCTGCTTCTACATGTCCAACTGGCACTTGATTATAAAATGAAGCTAACCCACCTGCAAATGTAGTCATCGTATCACCATGAACAAGTACCATATCCGGCTTTTCTAAGTGAATTACTTGTTCTAATTGAGTAATCGATTTTGAAGTAATTTCAGAAAGTGTCTGTCCTGATTTCATAATATTCAAATCGTATTTTGGTTTGATTTCAAAAGTTTCTAATACTGAATCAAGCATTTCTCTATGCTGTGCTGTAACTACAACTATTGGCTCTAGCATGTCATCTTTTTCCAAAGCTTTAACTAAAGGAGCCATCTTTATGGCTTCGGGTCTTGTTCCAAATACGGTCATAATCTTTTTCATCAAACTACTTATCTCCGATTCTTCTATTTAGTACCAAACAATCTATCTCCAGCGTCTCCTAACCCTGGTGTGATATATGCTTTATCATTTAGCTTTTCATCAAGTGCAGCAATATAAATATCTACATCTGGATGTGCTTCCTGCATTTTTTCTACGCCTTCTGGTGCCGCAATTAGACACATGAAGCGAATATTTTTAGCGCCACGTTTCTTTAATGAAGTAATTGCTTCAATTGCTGATGCGCCTGTTGCTAGCATAGGGTCAACCACTATAATTTGTCTTTCAGTTATATCTTGAGGCAATTTAGCGAAATACTCTACAGCTTTTAAAGTTTCTGGATCACGATATAATCCGATATGTCCAACTCTTGCCGCAGGTACTAAACTTAAAATACCATCTGTCATACCTAACCCAGCTCTTAAAATGGGAACGATGGCTAACTTTTTACCAGCTAAACGTTTAGCTGTCATTTTCGTCACAGGCGTTTCAATATCAACATCTTGAAGCTCTAAGTCTCTAGTAACTTCATATGCCATCAACATACCAACTTCGTCTACAAGTTCTCTAAATTCTTTAGTACCTGTATTTACGTCTCTAATATAGCTTAATTTGTGTTGAATTAATGGATGATCGAAAACGTGTACTTTACTCATAAAAATTACTCCTATCTTTGTATATGTTTATTGATATAGAGGATATTCAGCTGTTAATTTCGCAACGCGTTCTTTAGCTTGTTGTAATTTTTCTTCATCTTTACTGTTTTTCAAAGCTAAACTGATGATTTTTGCAACTTCCTCAAACGCATCTTCATCGAATCCACGCGTTGTTGCAGCAGGTGTACCTAAACGTATACCACTCGTAACAAATGGTTTTTCTTGATCAAACGGAATGGTATTTTTATTACATGTGATACCAACTGAATCTAATGTTTCTTCAGCTTCTTTACCAGTAAGTCCTATAGACCCTTTTACATCAACAGCTACTAAATGATTATCTGTACCACCAGAAACTATTCTAAATCCTTCTTTAATCAACGTTTCAGCAAGGACTTTTGCATTTTTAATCACTTGCTCTTGATATGTTTTGAAATTATTATCTAGCGCTTCACCAAATGCAACTGCTTTTGCTGCAATAACATGTTCAAGGGGTCCACCTTGAATACCTGGGAAGATTGTTTTATCTATGTCTTTTTTATATTCTTCCTTACATAAAATCATACCACCACGTGGTCCACGTAATGTTTTATGTGTTGTAGTTGTTACAAAATCGGCATATTCTACTGGATTTGGATGCAATCCTGCCGCTACTAAACCTGCGATATGTGCCATGTCTACCATTAACTTAGCGTTTACTTCATCTGCAATTTCTTTGAACTTTTTAAAATCAATTGTTCTTGAATAAGCTGATGCGCCAGCTACGATAAGTTTAGGCTTATGTTTCAGTGCTAATTTACGAACTTCATCATAATTGATACGTTCAGAATCTTTATCCACACCGTATTCAACAAAATTGTAGAATTTACCACTAAAGTTTACTGAAGCACCATGTGTTAAATGACCACCATGGCTTAAGTTCATACCTAAAACTGTGTCTCCCATTTCTAGAGCAACAAGGTATACCGCCATATTTGCTTGTGATCCTGAATGTGGTTGAACATTTACATGTTCAGCTCCAAATAGTGCTTTGGCACGATCAATCGCAATACTCTCAGTAACATCTACAAATTCACAACCACCATAATATCGGCGTCCTGGATAGCCTTCAGCATATTTATTAGTTAAGACTGAACCTTGTGCTTCCATAACTGCTTCCGATACGAAATTTTCTGATGCGATTAACTCAATGTTGCTGTTTTGTCTCTGAAATTCTCTCTCGATTGCTTCTGCGATAACTTTATCCTGTTTGGTGATATAAGACATATAATCTCCCCTTCTTTCAAAAAACTTATTGGTATTTAGCACGTTCGCCACCAATCTTTTTCGGCCTTGAGGTTGCAATAGTCACTAATGCTTGCCCCACTTGTTTAACTGTTGTTCTAACTGGTACGCAAACATGTTTGATATGCATGCCTATCAATGTTTGACCAATATCAATACCACATGGCACAGTAATATACTCGACCACGATTGGATCCTTCATATGCTGGTATGCGTATGTCGCTAAACTACCACCTGCATGTACATCCGGAACAACGGAAACTTCTTCCATTGTTAATGGATTAAAATGAGATCTTTCTATTGTTATAGCTCTATTTATATGTTCACATCCTTGAAAAGCGAAAGAAACGCCTGTCTCTTTACTCACAACATCCAATGCGTTAAAAATAGCTTCTGCTACTTCCATTGAACCAACTGTTCCTATTCTTTCCCCAATAACTTCAGAAGTTGAACATCCAATTAAACAAATGTCTCCTTTTTTAAAAAAAGACATTTCTTTTAATTCGTCTAGTAACATTGTCAAATCTTTCATAAAAACCCACCCTTCCGCAAAAATAAAAAAGGAATATAGCAAAGTGCTACACTCCTCCATTATAACTTATTTAACTGTTAACATATACTAATTATACAGAATTCCTTTTAGCAAATAATTTCTTTTAATTTTAAAATTAACTTTGTAAGTTCATCGTATGTGTATTGATAAATTTCTCTTGAACCACCATAAGGATCTACTACTTCTCCAACTTCTTTAACATATTCATGCAAAGTATATACATTGTTTTGAAATCCATATTGCGTGAATATCATTTCTTTATGAGAACGTGACATAGTCAAAATAATATCTGCTTTTAAATCTTGTTCACTAAATTGTTGTGATAATGTTGGTTTTACTAAATTATACTCATGAATGATATCTATAACATGACGGGCGACTTCTTGATTATTCATAGCGAATAATCCTCGAGATTCAAAGTGCTCATTTGGCATAATTTCTTTTGCAATACTTTCAGCTAACGGACTACGACATGTATTTCCTGTGCAGACAAATACAATATTCATAGTTCATATCCTTTAACAAAATGATTTCCTGCTGCTTTTATCATACGATTCATTATCGCCTCACTCTGATCATTTAAATCAAATCCATAAATATAAGCTTGTTTGATTGTTTCATTTTCATCTAATGTATGTAACACTTCATATAGATTATGATTAGCTTGTTTGATATCTTTTTCATCTTCGCATAAATAAATAAATTGTGCTTTGTTAGGTATAAAGTGAACTTTAGATTTTGGGACTATAAAAGCTATAGACGACCATTCCTCTTCATCATTACCAATATTATTATTAAGTTCAGTAATAATCGTTAACGGTGTATTAGGCGCGTAATGTTTATATTTCATGCCTGGTGCAATTGGTTTTTCAGTATCATTGTAATCAGCATGAGTAACACTATTTGGAATGATTTCGCTAATCATTGATGCTGTAATAGAACCAGGTCTGGCAATTTTATAAGGAAAAGATGTACAATCTAACACTGTACTTTCTAAACCTTCTTCACTTTGTTCTGCTTGAATAATGCCATCAATACGTCCATTCAAATCATGAAAAACGTGTTTAAACGTCGTTGGTGAAGGTCTGCCACTTAAATTTGCACTTGGCGCAGCTAAAGGTTCATCTATAATTTGTAATAATTGTCTTCCAACAGAATGACTCGGCATCCTAACTGCAACTGATGATAATCCACCCGAAACTTTCGAACATAAATAACCTTTCTTTAATGGTAATATAAATGAAATCGGACCAGGCCAAAATGCATCCATTAATTTGTCTATACGTTCATCTATAGCGTATGTAAAATCTTCTAATTGCTCTTTACTGTGTATATGAATAATAAGCGGGTTATCAGACGGACGTCCTTTTGCTTCATATATTTTAGTTACAGCTTGTTCATCTTTCGCATTTGCTGCAAGTCCATAAACTGTTTCTGTTGGCAATCCAATTAATCCACCATTTAATACTATATCTTTCACTTCATTAATTTTAGGATATTGCTGTAAATCTTCATTATATTCTCTAACATCCCAAATTTTAGTATCCACCTTAATCACACCTTTCCTATTTATCATAATACAAAGTAAAAAGCTATGCACTTAACTATATATCGTAAGCGCATAACTTGTAATCACCATATAAATGAAACGATTCTGTCTTGACCGTTTATATCTTTAATAATATCTATATTTTTATCCGGATATTTTTTTGAAATAATTTTTTTAAGTGTCTCCCCTTGGTTGTAGCCAATTTCAAACACAATTGGACTTCCAGGTACAATGACGTACGGTAAATCTTCAATGATTGATTCATAAATTGCATATCCATGATTATCAGCAAATAAAGCTTGATGCGGTTCAAACTTTGTCACTGTTGGCGACATTGAATCCATATCCTTTTCGTCAATATATGGAGGATTTGAAATCAAACCATTTAACTTAATACCTTTCTTTATCAATGGTTTCAATGCATTTCCAATTAAAAATTGAATGTGCGTTTGATTTTTCTCTGCATTAACACGCGCTATATTAAGCGCATCTAGAGAGATATCAGTGGCGATAACATTTAGGTCTGGCTTTTCACATTTCAAAGAAACCGCAAGCACTCCGCTCCCTGTTCCGATATCAGCAATTGTTGCACCATCTTTTAATTGTCGTAAAAAATGCAACATAACTTCTTCAGTTTCAGGTCTTGGTATTAAACAATTCGTATTTACATCAAACGTTCTTCCAAAAAACGAAGCAAAACCTACAATATACTGAACCGGTTCTCCTAAAAGCATGCGTTGAAGAGCTAAATCGAATTTCATAATCATTGCTTTAGGCATTTCATCATGCATGTGTACAACAAAGTCAGTACGTGTCCATTGAAATACATCTAGCATTAGCCATTCTGCTCGTGTTTGCTCAAATCCTTTTTTCTGCGCTAATTGAATTGCTTCGTCTAGCTTCTCTTTATAATTCACCATTGTTAAGTTCTTTCAATTTATCTGTTTGCTCTGATAAAGTCAGTGCATCAATAATTTCTTCTAAATGACCTTCCATTATTTGGCCAAGTTTTTGAAGTGTAAGTCCGATACGATGGTCTGTTACACGGCTTTGAGGGTAATTGTAAGTTCTAATACGTTCTGAACGATCTCCAGTACCAACTGCCGATTTACGTTGAGAAGCATATTTTTGTTGTTCTTCTTGAACTTTCATATCATATAGGCGCGCTTTCAACACTTTCATCGCTTTTTCACGGTTTTGAATTTGAGATTTCTCAGAAGATGTTGCAATTACGCCTGTTGGCAAATGGGTAATACGTACTGCAGAGTCAGTTGTATTGACGTGCTGACCACCTGCACCACTTGAACGATACGTATCTATTTTTAAATCTTCATTGCGAATTTCAATTTCTACATCTTCAACCTCAGGTAACACTGCAACTGTTGCTGTTGAAGTATGAATACGTCCACCTGATTCAGTTTCTGGAACACGTTGAACACGGTGTGCACCATTTTCAAATTTTAATTTACTGTATGCACCATTACCAGATACTGAGAAACTAATTTCTTTATAACCACCATGGTCACTTTCAGATGCTTCCACTATTTCTGTTTTAAATCCTTCCGATTCAGCATACTTAGAATACATACGCATTAAGTCACCTGCGAAAATAGCCGCTTCATCTCCACCTGCAGCAGCTCTAATTTCGACGATAACATCTTTTTCGTCATTAGGATCTTTTGGAATCAACAATATTTTAAGTTCTTCTTCAAGGTTAGGCAGTTCCGCTTTAATACCACTGCTTTCCTCTTTTAACATTTCGATTTCTTCTTTATCTTCTGTTTCATTTAATAATTCTTCTATATCAGTCAATTCTTCTTTTTTAGATTTATAATTTCTATAAACATCTACAGTTTTTTGCAAATCCGCTTGTTCTTTAGAATATTTACGTAATTTATCTGAATCATTTACTACATCTGGATCACTTAACAATTCATTAAGTTGTTCGTATCTTTCTTCTACAATATCTAATTGATCAAACACTTATAATTCCTCCTTATTATTGTCACTTGGTGCTACGATATGGTGCGCACGACAACGTGGTTCATAACTTTCATTGGCACCTACTAAAATAATCGGATCGTCGATTTTAGCTGGTTTACCATCTATTAATCGTTGTGTTCTACTAGATGAAGAACCACAAACAGCACATACTGCTTGAAGTTTCGTTACTTGTTCACTGACAGCCATCAATTTAGGCATTGGTTCGAACGGTTCGCCCCTAAAATCCATATCCAATCCAGCAACAATAACACGGTGTCCATTAGATGATAATTTTTCTGCAATACTTACAATTTCATCATCAAAAAATTGCACTTCGTCTATTCCTATAACATCAACATTTGATAAGTCATGCATCATAATTTCTCTTGCTGTAGAAATATTAATCGCTTCAATGGCATTACCATTATGAGATACGACTTTTTCTTTATGATATCGATCATCAATCGCCGGTTTAAATACAACGACTTTTTGTTTAGCGTATATACCCCTTCTTAATCGTCTTATCAGTTCTTCGGATTTACCGCTAAACATACTACCTGTAATACATTCTATCCAACCGGAATGGTAAGTTTCATACATTGAGAGTTCCACCTTTTTCAAAACATAATCGCTTTATTATATCATATTTCAATTATTCATAAATGTCTTTTTCATAATTATATCGATAATGTGTATCATTCAAAATATTGTTAAATAGGATATTCCTATCGTTAAGTAACGAATTTACTTTAAGCTAGTATTATCGTTAGAGTCAATGTTCAAACCATTCGTTTTTAATAAACTATAAAATACATGTCATTTCATTCGCAATCTTCATATCTTCAACGAAACACAATAGAATTTATATTTTCAGTACAAAGTAACAAACACTCATCAAACTCATCACATTTATAAACACTTTAAACATAAAAAAACTGCCTATGCATCCATAATTGAATGTAGACAGTTTAACTATCGCTATATTAGTTGTTTGATTTAAGACCAAACTTTTTGTTGAAACGTTCCACACGTCCATCCGCAGCAGCGAATTTTTGACGTCCTGTGTAGAATGGATGTGAATCAGATGAAATATCTAAACGAATAACTGGGTATTCTTTTCCATCTTCCCACTCCATCATTTCTGAAGTTGTTTTTGTAGAACCGCTTAAGAATTTGAAGTTTGTAGTAGTATCTAAAAAGATTACTTGATGATACTCAGGATGAATTCCTTGTTTCATTATTTTCAGCTCCTTTGCCCTGAACCATCTGGAACAGAGTTATTTGTGAGTTTTTACCCAATACTGTGTAATTATAAAGGTAATTAGTATAAAACGCAAGCCCCTGGTGCGATGTTTATTAAATTATCGGACGACCTGTTTTAGTACTTTCTTCTGCAGATTTTTGTAATTGTTTAAAGAAGTCTTCATTGTTCTTCGACTTTTTAAGCTTTCTAATAAAACGTTCAGTGAAGTCAGTTGAATCAGTGAACAGATTTCTTAGTTGCCATAAAGTATCCAATTCAGATTTACTAATTAACAATTCTTCTTTACGCGTTGAGCTTCGACCGATATCAATAGCCGGGAATATACGACGTTCAGATAATTTACGATCTAAATGTAACTCCATATTTCCTGTACCTTTAAATTCTTCATAAATCATATCGTCCATACGTGAACCCGTATCAACTAATGCAGTTGCAAGAATTGTTAAACTTCCTCCCGCTTCTATATTTCTAGCTGCACCGAAAAATGCTTTCGGTTTGTGTAATGATGCAGGATCTAAACCACCTGACAATGTACGACCGCTTGGCGGAATAACTAAGTTATATGCACGTGCTAGTCTTGTTATAGAATCCATTAATATGATGACATCTTCACCAATTTCTACTAAACGTTTTGCACGTTCAAGTAATAATTCAGCTACTTTAACATGATGTTCTGGTGGTTCATCAAATGTCGAATGTACAACTTCAGCTGCTTCTACTGAACGCTCTAAGTCCGTTACCTCTTCAGGACGTTCACCAACAAGTAATATAAATAATTTTGCATCTGGTTTATTTGTACTAATTGCATTTGCAATTTCTTTTAATAACGACGTTTTACCCGCTTTAGGAGGTGCTACGATTAAACCACGTTGACCTAGACCAATCGGTGTTACTAAATCCATTATACGTGTTGAATAATTTTTCGTTTCTGTCTCTAATAAAATTCGTTCATCTGGATACAATGGCGTTAATGCTTGGAAATGCGGACGCTTCTTCACTTCTTCTGCATTGTGATCATTGACAAAATCAACTTGTAATAAGCCATAATATTTTTCATTGTCTTTAGGCTTTCTAACTTTCCCTGTCACCTTATCGCCACGTTTAATTTCAAAACGACGAATTTGACTCGCAGAGATATAAATATCTTTTTCTCCTTTAGAATAGTTAACTGTTCTTAAAAAGCCGTAACCGTCTGGTTGGATATCATCTAAAATACCCTCCATATAATAGTTACCATCTTTTTCCATTTGTGCTTCCATAATAGCTAGGACAAGTTCTTTTTTATTTAGTTTACTGTAGTTTGTTAACTTAAGAGTTTTAGCTTTCTGAGTGAGTTCCTTGGTAGTATAGTTCTTGTACAATTCGTGGAATGATTCATACTGAGGAGATGTACGTTCTCTTTCAGGCATATAGTTTACACCCATTTCATTATTTTTTAGTTAGTAAGTAATAGATAGGCATGACAATGCATAAATAACTGTGATGATACGATATCATTATGCTAATCCCCAACCTTTTAAATACATGAATAACTATAGCAAATTTTTATTTTAATTACAAAATCTATTTATAAAAATTGCAAAATTAAAACAGTACACAAAACTTAATTAGTCATGTGCACTGTTTTATTGCGATTTTTAATTCAAAAATCAAATTTATTTAAAGTAACCTGCAATAGATTTCACTTCTAAAAATTCTTCAATACCGTAGTCGCCCCATTCACGACCTAATCCAGACTGCTTATAACCACCAAATGGTAAATCTGGTTTTCTACCTGCTTCATTGATTTCTACAGTACCCGCTTCAATAGAGCGCGCTACTTTACGCAATGTTTCTTTATCATTACCAATGACATAACCTGCTAAACCATATTTAGTATCGTTAGCAATTTCAATTGCTTCATCTAAGTCATTATATGTGATGACTGACATCACCGGTCCAAAAATTTCTTCTTGTGCAATGGTCATATGATTATCAACATTGATAAAAATTGTTGGACGTGCAAAGTAACCTTTTTCAAGGCCATCAGGCTTACCTGGGCCACCGTAGAATAATTCTGCACCTTCTTCAATGCCTTTATTTATATAATTTTGTACTTGATCAAATTGTTTTTTACTAATTATAGGACCGACTTGCGTTCCTTCTTCTCTCGGATTACCAACACGTACTTGACTAAACTGTTCTTTTAACTCAGCTAAAAATGCATCTTTAATTTGATTTGGAACTAACACGCGCGTACCAGCAGTACAAACTTGTCCAGTATTGTTAACCACTTTTCCTGTTGTTGCTTTAGCAGCTTCTTTAATATCTACATCTTCTAAAACGATGTATGGTGACTTACCACCAAGTTCAAGTGATACTTTTTTAAAGTCAGTAGCTGCCTTTTCCATAATTTTAGATCCAGTTGGACCAGAACCAGTAAATGACATCATACGAACTTTCGGGTGTTCAGACAATGGATTACCTACACCAGCACCATCACCATTCACAAGGTTAAATACCCCTTTAGGAACACCAACCTTATCAAATATTTCCGCTAAAATAACTGCTGCAAATGGTGTTTCTTCAGAAGGTTTAAGTACCACTGGACTACCCGCTGCAAATGCTGCTGCTAACTTTAATGACGTTTGATTCGTCGGGAAATTCCATGGTGTAATTAAACCTGATACACCAATACCTTCTTTAACAACTAAATCATCTCCACGACGTTCTTCAAATTCAAAAGTATTCAGAGCATCTCTTGCTGCAACAAAATGATTTAACCCCATTTGATAATGAACACGTTCAGATAATGATAGTGGTGCACCTAGTTCATCTGTAATTGCTTGTACAATGTCATCTTTTCTATTTTCATATTCTTTTACAATTTTATCTAGCAGTTCTTGTCTTTCTTTTACAGGCATATGACGGAATTCTAAATAAACACTGTCAGCCGCCTCAACTGCTCTATCTACATCTTCTTTATTTCCTTTTGCAACTTTACCAATTACTTCTTCAGTTGCTGGATTTATAACTTCTATCGTTTCATTACTATTACTGTTAACCCATTCACCATTAATATATTGCTTTGTATAGTCTCTCATTATTCTTTCACTCCTCAAGAATGATTTGTATGTTATTTATCCGTAATGCACACGATATAAACATTACATTTCACTATGATACGCTTCCCTTTTGATTCTTCAAAATAAAATGACTTAGATTTTTAAATCAGATAAACTTCTTTTGAAAATAAAAAACTATTCTCCAATCATCGTATTTAAAACGATAACTAGAAAATAGTTTAATAAGAAAAATTATATTTATAAATTACGATTTTATTTAGCAGTACGTTGATCTGTTAATTCTACGTATGTTTGCGCCCATGCTTCAATTGGATGTAAGGCATCTGCTAACGCTTGACCTTTTTCAGTCAAAACATAAATAATTTGTACTGGACTCGTAGAAATGATTTGTTTTTCTACTAACTCCCATTGTGCAAGCTCTGATAATTTAAGGCTTAATGCACGCGGGGTTATAGTTTTCAAATCTCTTTTCATATCGGAAAAGTGTGCTGAACAGTCATTACATCTTGAGAGATAATTAATGATTAATCCATTCCAACTTCTACCAAGTATTTTAAAAGTTTCTTCGAGATACGGACATACTTCCATCATCTTCACCTCTCATCAAAAAATTAGAATGTAAATTAACACCCTTTTTAAACTTAGTATAATTATTATACCACAAAATAACAATAATCTATACAGTTTCTGTCCAAATGTCAGCGCCTAAAGCTTTTAGATGTTCTACAATATCCGTATAACCTCTATAAATATGTTTTACATTGTAAATTGTTGTAACACCTTCTGCAATTAAGCCAGCAATAATTAAGCATGCACCAGCTCTTAAGTCACTCGCATAAACTTCAGCACCGTGTAAAGTTGACGGTTTGATAGTTGCAGTACCTTCATCAACTTCAATATTAGCTCCCATACGTTTTAATTCTTCTACATGTTTAAATCGTTCAGGATAGATTGTATCCGTTACAAATGACGGACCATTAGCCATAAATAGCAATGGTGTAATCGGTTGTTGTAAATCTGTCGCAAATCCTGGATAAACTAAAGTCTTAATATCTACAAATTGATAAGGTGCATTGTTATTAATACGAAGTCTTTCATCTTGTACATCTACATTGACACCTAATTCACTAAACTTAGCAGTTAATGTTTCGACATGTTTAGGTACAATATTATTTAAAATTATATTTTCACCGCATGCCGCAGCAATACACATATATGTACCCGCTTCGATTCGATCAGGTATCACTTGATACTCAGACCCATGTAATTTCTCTACACCAGTTATCTTAATTGTTGATGTACCTGCACCTTTAATATTGGCTCCCATACTTGTTAAGAAATTAGCAACATCGACAACTTCTGGCTCTTTTGCAGCATTTTCGATTACGGTTTGCCCAGTTGCATAGACTGCTGCTAACATGATATTAATTGTTGCACCTACACTTACCATGTCTAAAAAGATGTGTGCACCTTTCAATTCTTTAGCTTCAATTTTCATAGATATTGCGCTTGATTCGTCAATTTCAGCTCCCAAAGCTTTAAATCCTTTAATATGTTGATCGATTGGACGTGGCCCAAGCGGACACCCTCCAGGCAACCCAATTACACATTTTTTAAAGCGCCCTAACATAGCTCCCATCATATAATATGAAGCACGTAATGATTCAACTTTATTATTAGGTAGCACAGCATTTTTTATTTCAGTTGTATCTACTTCTAACTCAGTACCTTCCAATGTAGCTTTAATATTTAAATCTTCTAATAAACTTACTAACGTTTTAACATCAGAGATTTGTGGTAATCCTTCTAGTTTCACATGTCCTTGAGCTAATAATGTTGCAGGAATGATAGCTACAGCACTGTTTTTCGCACCACTGATATTAACTTCCCCATTCAGCGTGCGTCCACCTCTTATTTTTATTACCTCTTGAGCCATATCATTTATCTCCTTTGTTCATTACTTTTTAAAATTTTGCATTATTAGCATTATAAATTAATTTTACTTTATTTGTAAAATAGTTTATTTTAACCGTTAAATTTGTCTCTCTCTATTTACCATTGATTAATAACTAATAATTTACCTTTACTAATATATGATGTTCGTACCCACTTGACCATGGTCTAAAGTCTGATTATTTGATTGAATTTTGACATTATTATGACAATCCATTCAATTTTAATTTTACAACTAACGTATACACTACTATTTCAATGAATGTATAATTTTCTTTTTAATTATAGCACAAATCATTTTTGTCATATCCCACTCTTTTTGTAAAATCATTTTAAAGTAAAAAAGACTTCTTTATGACTTTCACAGCATAAAAAAGAAGCAAACATTAATCTGTCTGCTTCTTTTTAAATTAATATCCCTACGTTATTAATAATTTTAAAACTAAATATTAATTATTTAGCACGGTTAGAAGTACCGAACTCTTTGATTTTACCTTTAACTGTTTCTTTGATAGCTTCGCGAGCTGGTCCTAAGTATTTACGAGGATCGTAAACTTCTTTGTCGTTATTTAAAACGTCACGAACTGCTTTAGCTGAAGCGATTTGGTTTTCAGTATTTACGTTAATTTTAGCTGTACCAAATGGAATAGCTTTTTGAATATCTTTTGTTGGGATACCAGTACCACCATGTAATACTAATGGTAAACCAGTTGATAAACCAATTTCTTCCATTTCTTTGAAACCTAATTTAGGTTCACCTTTGTATGGTCCATGTACAGAACCAAGTGCAGGTGCTAATGCATCGATACCAGTTTTTTCAACTAGTTCTTGACATTCTTTAGGGTCAGCATAAATGATGCCATCTGCTACAACATCGTCTTCTTGTCCGCCTACAGTACCTAATTCAGCTTCTACAGAAACACCTTTTTCGTGTGCGTATTCAACAACTTTTTTAGTAGTTGCTACGTTTTCTTCAAATGGGCTATGTGAAGCATCGATCATTACTGATGTGAAACCAGCATCGATAGCTTCTTTACATTTTTCAAAGCTTGAACCGTGGTCTAAATGAATAGCTACAGGAATAGTGATGTTTAAGTCATGCATTAAACCTTCAACCATTTTAACAATTGTGTAGAAACCGCTCATATAACGAGCAGCACCTTCAGAAACACCTAAAATTACAGGTGCATTTTCTTCTTGTGAAGCTTCTAAAATTGCTTGAGTAAATTCTAGGTTATTAATATTGTATTGACCTACCGCATAACCATTTTCTTTTGCATCAATTAACATTTCTTTCATTGAAACTAAAGGCATGAAAGTTCCTCCTTGAGTGCTTGTGCACATATTTTTCAAAGTAATTATATCAAAAAAATAGCGCCAATGCATTGAAATACTGCATATTAAATGTGTATTTTTTGAAAAATGCGATAGTTATAATAAATGCAAACGTATACATTATTATGCAATTTAAGTCATTGCATAATATGTGCCCATTAATTACAATATTTTATAAGTAGATTGGAGGATAAAGATGTCAAAAATCTTAAACACACAATTAATAGGAATCTTTAATAGATTAGAAAAACAATCTTTAGAAATTCAAATGGGAGCACAATGCTTAGTACAAGCAATTGGCGGTGAAGGTTATGTCTATGTAAAAGGATATGATGACTTACAATTTTTCGAAAACTTTGTTCTATATAGTGACGAAAGATTAAAGTCTAGCCGTAAACTTGAGTCACTTAATAGCTTCAAGGACATTGATTCAACTGATCGTGTATTTTTATTTGCACCATTCTATTCGGAACAAGTTGCAAATGATATTCAAAAACTTATCGATTTAGATATTGATATTGTCTTAATTAGCAACAAACCTAAAACAGATGACTTTCCTGATTATCTCGTTCATTTTATTGATTTATCTACACCAAGGCCAATTGTCTACACTGAAGATTACGATAAAATTGTGCAACCTCATGCAATGGCGTTTAATTACGTATATTATGATATTTATACACAAATGATTGAAATGACGAGAGATTTAGAATTATAAATACTCGTTCTTTGCCACCCTCTTTCAAGACATGTACTGTTTATATATGTCATTTATCATTTTATTAAATTATTCATCATTAAAATTAAAGCCGTTACCTTCACAAATGATAATGTGGAAGTAACGGCTCTTTATATCAAAATTTTAAGTATTTACTTATGTTTATGATTCTTTTTATTTATTTTGTTGGTATTTTAATGAAGCTTCAATAAATGATTTAAAAATTGGATGTGGACGATTTGGTCTAGATAAGAACTCTGGATGGAATTGACAAGCAATAAAGAAATCATTTGTCGGAATTTCTACCATTTCTACTAAACGTCCATCTGGGCTTGTACCAGAAATAACCATACCGTTCGCTTCTAATTGCTCTCTATAGTCATTATTGAACTCATAACGGTGACGATGTCTTTCTTCAATTTCAGCTTTATCATAAATTGATTGTGCTAAAGTATCATTTTTAATTGCGCATGGATATAAACCTAAACGTAATGTTCCACCTAAATCTTCAATATCTTTTTGTTCAGGCAATAGGTCAATAATTGGATATGGCGTTGCTGGATCTAATTCTGCAGAATGTGCACCTTCAAGACCTAATACATTTCTTGAGAATTCAACAGTTGCAAGTTGCATACCTAAACAAATACCAAAGAATGGCACGTTATTTTCTCTAGCATACTTGATAGCACTGATTTTACCTTCGCTTGCACGGAAACCAAAACCACCTGGTACTAGAATACCATCAACATCCGCAAGGTATTCTGCTGCATTTTCATCAGTTACTTCACTTGAATCAATCCATCTAATGTCAATATCTTTGGCAAAAGGATATCCAGCATGTTTCAATGATTCAACAACTGATAAATACGCATCTTGTAAACTAACATATTTACCTACTAAACCAATTGTAATTTTACCATCTAAATTATTAACGATATCTAATAGTTGTTTCCACTCATCAAGCTGTGTTTCATATTTTGCATTTAATTGTAATCGTTTAATTACGATATCATCCATGTTTTGTTGGCTTAATTGTAATGGAATTTCATATAAAGAATCTGCATCACGACATTCAATAACACTTTCTTTATTGATATCACAGAATAATGCAATTTTATCTTTTAAATCCTGTGTCATTTCATATTCAGTTCTTACTACGATTAAATCTGGTTGAATACCTAAACCTCTTAATTCTTTAACGCTATGTTGTGTAGGCTTAGTTTTCATTTCACCAGCAGCTTTAATATATGGCAACAATGTACAATGTACATACATTACATTTTCTCTACCTAAATCACTACGAATTTGACGAATTGCTTCGATAAACGGAAGTGATTCGATATCACCTGTTGTACCACCGATTTCTGTAATAACAACATCTGCATTTGTACTTTCACCTGCAAGTAATAAACGCTCTTTAATTTCATTTGTAATATGCGGAATAACTTGCACAGTTCCACCTAAGTAGTCACCACGACGTTCTTTTTTCAATACGTGTGAATATACTTTACCCGCTGTTACATTTGAAAATTTATTTAAGTTAATATCAATAAATCTTTCATAATGACCTAAGTCTAAGTCTGTTTCTGCACCGTCATCCGTTACAAATACTTCACCATGTTGATAAGGACTCATTGTACCTGGGTCAACATTTAAGTATGGATCGAATTTTTGAATTGTTACATTTAGACCTCTATCTTTTAATAATCTACCTAGAGAAGATGCTGTAATACCCTTCCCTAATGATGAAACTACGCCACCTGTTACAAAAATAAATTTTGTCATGTCCTGACCTCCTAATTATTAAAGGGAATGCTTCCTCATCAATTGTAAAAATTACGCAAAACATAACTTTAACGTTAGCAATTTCACATTAAGTGTCTATCGTTTTTATCATTAAACATAGTTACACGTTAACTAACTTTTCATGTTATGTCGCTATGTATATCATTTACAACTTTGATTTTTGCGTTATCATTTCTTGATTTACTCAATTAAATAAAAAAACGCTCCCTCTCACAAATTCTGTAAGGGGAGCGTATAAATTTTATACACGTGTCCTATTTAAAGGAGCCCGAATAAAATTTTATCATCTTTCAACTAAAAGTCAAACAAAAAATTAATCGTTGAAGTCTTCTTCGTCTTCAAACACTTCTTCGTCTTCGTCTAGTTCATCTTCATCTTCTTCAATGACTATATCAGAATGATTGATTTCTTCTTCAACCTGCTCGTCTTCTGGATCATTTAGTTCTTCTTGATCATCTGTTTGAGCTGGAATATCATCGTCGTCATCCATTTCATCTTCGCCCAATAATTTTAAGTTTTGATCTTCTTCATCATCCGCATCCAAAATATCGAATTTTTGAATAGTTGGTGCGATTTTCTCTTCAATATCATCTACTGAATACCAATCACGTAATCCCCATAAATTTTCTCCAACATTTAAAAAACGACCATCTGTGTTTAAATCTGTGTAAAATTGTACAACACGATTTTCAATTTCTTCGTACTCATAATCACCTAACGCTCTAAACTCATCGATGATATCATATAAGTTCATTGTTTCGCCTTTATCATTCAATAATGTATAAGCCATATCGATAAATGATTTTTCATCAACCATTTGTTTAGTATAATCTTGAATTTTCATTGCCCAATACTTCCTTTCGAAGGATATAATCTAAATTTATACGTCTGAATTCATTTATATATAGTAACAAAACTAAATTATAAATGACAATATCATATTTCGCAATCACTGTTAGTAATTTAAATATTTTTCAAAAACTACATAATCTTCAGTTTGTTCTATTTCAACAAAATTACTATTAATACAAAGTGGTTTAAAATCGTTATTTTCCCCAAACAAAATCATTGATATAACATTAAGATTATCATAGTTTTTTCTTAAGTAAGTAGGCAATTGTCTGAGTGCGCTAGAACCAATACCATTAAATCGATAAGATTTATCCACTTCAATTGCTGCAATATTCATGCGTTGTCCGATTTGCTCTAAAGCAATAAAACCAACCTTTTGACCATCAATCATTAAATTGATGATATGTACATTAGTCACTTCAGAACGACTTTCCGCTTCAAGTTTCAAAGAAGAAACATGCTTCGAATCTAAATCTAAATAGTATAATCGTTCTTTACCAATTGGTCCTTCTTCTTTAGTCGCTGTATGCATAAACCCAGCACGTTCATACAAATTCCAAGCACTATCATTTTCAGCATCTACAACCAAATATAAGTGATTAAAATCAGGAAATAATCCTTGAACGTATTGTGGCAATGACATCATTATCTTAGTACCGTAGCCATAGCCCTGATATTTTTCATTTATAGATAATGAACGAATATATACGACGTTTTCAGGTGTGTCATAACCTTCATGTTGATAATATCGATGTAATACGAAAAATCCAACGACGTCATTTTGATCATTAATAGCTACATTAGCAATCCTATCAGTATCCTCAATTGCATCATCAACAACATCTTTAGGTAAAGATGAGTATATTTGCTGTCTTTCATTTAACTCAAATTCATTAATATCTGAACGATATTGTTCTTCAAATACTTTTAATGTAATACCTTCAAAATATAGTTCTTTAGTCATATATTTAACCCCTATCTCTTTATATATGAAACGTAACCCCATATTATTTTACCGATTATTGCAACTCGATACCATTATTTACCCTACATCTTTCTTATTATTGATTGATACACTTTTTAATTTTAAAATTAATTGGAACTACTTCATTGACTATCATATAATTTCAAACATGCTTTATTCCCCTTGTTCATATAAAGCGATATACCTGCCCACTCACTGTATATAGAAAATGTTTAAAAGTAATTTCTTCCCACTTAAAAAACATAAAATTATGACACATTACATGTATGTTTGTCATTTTATTGCTAAACGCTTACAATTTTGAAATATTAAGGTATCAATTTTGTAAATAGTAGTTATTTCCACTTGTTTTTTAGTAATTTTACTATACTATTATTTAAGGATATATATTAATGACGAGGTGGGAATCCTATGAAAGTTGGCATTGATGCTGGCGGTACACTTATAAAAATCGTTCAAGAGCAAGATAACCAACGCATTTATAAAACTGAATTAACTAAAAATATTGATCAAGTTATTGAATGGCTAAATCAACAACAAATTGAAAAGTTAGCTTTAACTGGAGGTAATGCGGGTGTCATCGCTGAAAACATCAATATACCTGCGCAAATATTTGTTGAGTTTGACGCTGCATCTAAAGGTTTAGGTATTTTATTAAAAGAGCAAGGTCATGATATAACTGACTATATTTTTGCAAATGTCGGTACTGGTACATCACTACATTACTTCGACGGGCATTCGCAACGTCGAGTTGGTGGTATTGGTACGGGAGGCGGCATGATTCAAGGACTTGGTTATCTACTAAGTCAAATCACTGACTATAAACAATTAACTGACTTGGCGCAACATGGCGATCGTAACACCATCGATTTAAAAGTTAGACATATTTATAAAGATACCGAACCTCCAATTCCCGGTGACTTAACCGCAGCTAATTTCGGACATGTACTGCATCATTTAGATGCTGACTTCACAGCAAGTAATAAGTTAGCAGCCGTAATTGGTGTTGTAGGTGAAGTTGTTACAACAATGGCAATCACAGTTGCACGTGAATTTAAAACTGAAAATATCGTTTACATTGGTTCTTCCTTTAATAACAACGCATTATTGCGTCAAGTTGTTGAGGACTATACTGTTTTACGTGGTTGCAAACCATACTATGTTGAAAACGGCGCATTTTCAGGTGCCATAGGGGCATTAAATTTAGGAAAGTAGAAAAAGACCATTTATATGAGCGTTGCTATAAATAAACGCTATATAAATGGTCTTTGTTTTATGTTCTTTGTGTTTTAGAATACTAATCATTTCAATTATGATTACTCAAGTACTTATAATTCGATTCTATTAAAACGTTAATTCATTTGATAACTTTTGTGCTGATACAATCGTACCAACTACACCTGTTTTCAAATCTATAGCGACAGCCTTTTGATCATCTCTAAGTTCATCTAGCCATTCACTAAAGACAGAACCCTCGATTGTAATAAGATCACATTCTTCAAAATCTTCATCTCTTACTTTTAATGCTCTGCTTTTTATACTCCATACCGGCATAATATGAGGTCTTTTTTCATCATTATCATTTTCACTAATAAGAATGAATTGTTTGCTTCCTTTTTTTGTTAAACCATAGACTTCATCATACTTTGCGACATCTTGCACAAATTCCTTTAATCTGATTTTGTCTAATTCTGTCATAATTTCTTGTGTCACACTGACCACATTTAATAAATGACCCTCTTCTTCAATCGTTTGATTCATAACTATATGATCTTGTTCATCGAATAAATCATCTAATTCATAAGTCGCAAATCTATCAACATCCATTTTAACTACTTTATCAAAAGGAATATCTCGACTTGTTAAAAATGATTCGGCCATATTTTCATCTGTCCATACGCCTATGTAGTCTTTACTTTTATAATTAAGACGTACTAATTTTTTATTTTTAGAGGCAAAATAAATATATTCATTTATTAATATATCTCTAAAGAACGAATATGTTTTATAAGACATCCTTGACCCTCACTTTTCAAAATATGTAATACTTAAAATAGTAAATGACTCCAACATGATAGTCAATGAGACATATCTCGAGTTCAATTTAATGTCATGTTTCCGAGTTAAGAATGATCCCCTTATAAATTAAAGCATAAGCTACTAGGACTTCTTATATTTAATAATACTTACTACTTCCAATACCTTTCACTTTTCACTAAAACGAGGATGCCTTCTATCAACTTTTAATAGAAACCATCCACATCTCAATATTTTTATACACAAACATTAAAACATTTAACATCATAGGCATTTAAATATTTAGAAAAATTTTCAGTTTATCAATCTTTTAATTGTCTAGATTCGCTACAAGAACTATTATTTGTTATCAAGTTCTGCTATAAATGCTTGTTCTTTTTCTAATACTGCTTCTTTTGAATCTCCATGCCAAATACAACCAAACCTTGACTTAACTTTATTGTCACCATACCAATCGCCATCATAATATGACAATGGATATAAAATTCCTTCATCTACATATTTCGAAATAGTATTGAAGAAATGCGCATTATCACCTCTTGAATGGTAGCTATAAAATTTTTGATACCCTGGATTTAATTCGTTAGACAGCAATAACATACTTGTAGATCCATTTTGCCTAAAATTCAAATCAATTGCATATACATCATCATTTTGATCAACTAGTAAATCAAAGCCAGCTATGCCAAAGAACCCTTTATTCACACCAATTTCCATAATTTGTCTTCCTGCTTCAATGACATGTTCTGGGGTATCAATTGCATTTTCATTTCCATTGTAGAATCCATATCGATCAGTCAATTGTGTAGCTGCACCAATATAATGAATACCCATCTCTTTTGAATAGGCAAACTGAACACAATAATTCGCTTTTTCTTCAATTTTTTGTTCGATAATAAGAGACTTCGTTTCAGCAGTCGCATCCTGTATACGTGCTGTTGCTTTTTGTAAATCTTCTTCATGGTAACATATCATCACACCATAACCACCTGCCGTCGGAAGATCATCTCCAGGCTTGATGACAAATGGAAAATCCCATTTTTTAATTACTTCTTCAAAATCCTCAGCACTTACAATTTCTCTTTTAGGTAAAAACTTACCATTCGTCCATTCAGGAATACGCGCTTTATTATTTAAAGCAACAAATAACGTTTTGTCCATTGCATAATATTGTTGACTTAAAATCGATTCATCATGAATATATTGAAAATAAATTTTTTTATTCATTTCATGCGCCAATTGTCCAATTAATGCTTCATACGTTTCCTGATTATTAAACTTATAAATTGTACTTGGCACTTTTTTCCCAATCATTTTAAATAATTGATGTAACTTATTTGTTACGCTTGCTTCATGAACAATGACTGGCAATTCATTTGCAATTAATAATTCCCTACCTGTTAAAAAGTTAGATTGATGTTCGTCTGGTTTTAACCACGGATTTGAAATATATGAAGGTCTTGATGTATATACGACATCGTTTTCATATAAATCACTTAACGTTAAATTTACGTTATTATCACGTTTTGTCATTACTTCCCATTCCCTTTCAAATGCGCATGTTCTTCAACTATGTCTTGATATAATTCTTGATTTGTTATTAACTCTAATCCCATTAATGCCATGATTTTTGCACCCTTAATCAATGCTTCATCCCCATGAACACTAGCGGCTGCTTCTCTAAATCTGTGTGTATGTCCTACTAAATTACGAGAGCCAATTTTAATGTGTGGATGTATTGTTGGTACGATATGACTTACATTTCCAGTATCTGTTGAGCCATAACCAAAATCATCTTCAATTACCGCTTCGCCAACCTCTTCGGCATATTTTACAAATAAATCATCTAATTTCGGTGCTTTAACAAACTCATTTACGCCATTTTGAATTGGACCAAACTCAAAGTCACAACCAGTTTGAATCGCCGCTCCTCTAGCAATTTGATTTACTTTTTCTGTCAACACGTCCAATTCCTTTCGCGTCATCGCTCGAGTGTAAAAACGTGCATGAGTATAATCTGGAATAATATTTGCAGCTTTCCCTCCATCTAAAATAACCCCATGTACTCGTTGCCCTTTTTTAATATGTTGTCGGAGTTGTGCTACACCGTTAAAATAGCTAATCATGGCATCTAATGCGTTTAATGCTTCATCTGCATTTTCAGATGCATGGGCACTTTTCCCATAAAACTTAACGTCTAATACATCAACTGCTAAAGTATCGATTGTTTTATACGTTTCATTTCCAGGATGAATCATCAAAGCAATGTCTATTTGATCAATAACACCAGCTTTAACATAAGAAGCTTTGGCACTCCCGTTTTCTCCACCTTCTTCAGCTGGGCATCCAAGCACAACAACTTTACCACCTATTTGATCAACCACTTGCTTTAGCCCTATGGCACTAAGTACACTCGCTGTTCCAATAATGTTATGTCCACAAGCATGCCCTAATCCTGGTAAAGCATCATATTCCGCCAAAAATCCAATAGCTGGACCATCAACGCCTGAATCATATGTAGCAATAAATCCTGTCGCATGACCCGCAATTTCAGTCTCTATACTAAAGTCATTTTCCTTCAATTTATCTATTAAAGTTCGAGACGCAAATATTTCTTCATTTCCAAGTTCTGGACGCTCATGAATTCTATGACTGATTTCGATATAGCTATATTTATTCGTTTCAATATAATCGAGAATTTGTTGTTTTTCACTCATTTTTATTATCTCCCTTTTACCCTACAACCATTTTAATCATCCACAATATTTTGTTCTTTCAAAATGAATTATTACTTATTCTATCGGTTTTATCTCGTGATGTCATCTAATTTTTCTTTATTTACTAAATTTTCTAACAACTAAAATGAAAGCTCATATATTATCGAAAGTTTCAAATTGTAAAACATTAGCGCTATTGTTACAATCAAAGTATTGTTAGATAGTAAAACTTACAGCAAATTTACGTTTCACAATGTAACAAATTATATGCGGTTTATAGTGTTGAGAAATTAATAGGAGGAAATAAGATGACAAAAATGAATGTAGAAAGTTTCAATTTAGATCATACTAAAGTGGTTGCACCTTTTATTAGATTAGCGGGGACAATGGAAGGCTTGAACGGAGATGTGATTCATAAATATGATATTCGCTTCAAACAGCCTAATAAAGAACATATGGACATGCCTGGGTTACATTCATTAGAACATTTAATGGCTGAGAACATTAGAAACCATAGTGATAAAGTAGTAGACTTAAGTCCTATGGGTTGCCAAACTGGTTTCTATGTGTCATTTATCAACCATGACAATTACGATGATGTGCTAAATATTATTGAAGCAACATTAAATGATGTGTTAAATGCAACGGAAGTTCCTGCATGTAACGAAGTGCAATGTGGTTGGGCTGCAAGTCATTCCTTAGAAGGTGCTAAAACAATCGCACAAGCATTTTTAGATAAACGCGATGAATGGCATGACGTGTTCGGTACTGGAAAATAAACAACCTTTTTTCAATATATATATTCGTCTCAATTTAAAAAGCAGTTAAACAATGATGACACTTTCACCATTGTCTAACTGCTTTATTTCTTCAATTACACATCCATTGAATCTAATTCAGTAGTTATAATTTTTTAATGATTCCCATTAATACAAATTGCATAGGTAATCTTAAATACAACTGCCATGTTGGCAACTGTTTATCACCTAGTGGTAATTTTTTAACAGCCATGTAAATATTAGCTGGGAATACTGCTAACAAGAACAGATTGATTACATTTTTCAAACATTGCGAAGGTTTTTTAACTAATAGTGCTAACCCAAATAATATTTCAAAAACACCTGTAATTATGACTGCTGTTTTTCGAAGCGGTAAACATTTTGGTATGATATTTCTAAATTGTTGTTCTCTTGTAAAATGTAAAACGCCAATTGCACTAAAGCCTATACCTAATAAATATCTCAATATGTTCAATCGCTTTCCTCTCCTACTCTGTTATGATTTTATGAATTAACGTAGGCGATACCACTTGATCTTCAATTGTAATGCTTGTGTCTAATTTTTTGATGACATCATCTACATTTTGACGGTTACTATGAATTGTTAATAATGATTCGCCTGCTTCTACTTTATCCCCAATTTTTTTATTTAAAACAATACCAACTGCTAAATCAATATCATCTTCTTTTGTTAAACGTCCTGCGCCTAGCATCATTGAAGCTACACCAATGTCATTTGATACTAACTCCGTAACATAGCCTGAATTTTTCGCTTTGTAATCAATTTGATATGCTGCTTGAGGTAAACGTTCTGGATGATCGATTACTGTTTCGTCGCCACCTTGATTTTCTACAAAAGTTTTGAATTTGTCTAAGGCAGCTCCAGATTCAATCGCTTTAATTAATAGCGCTCTTGCTTCTTCTAGTGTGTCAGCTTTGTTAGCTAACACAACCATTTGAGAACCTAATGTTAATACAAGTTCTGTTAAGTCTTCTGGGCCATGACCTTTCAAAGTATCTATAGCTTCTTTTAATTCGAGCGCATTACCTATTGCTCGACCAAGCGGTTGATTCATGTCAGAAATAATTGCCATTGTATTTCTTCCAACATTATTACCAATTCTTACCATGGCATGCGCTAATGCTTCAGCATCTTCTAAAGTTTTCATAAAAGCACCACTACCTGTTTTTACATCTAATACGATTGCATCAGCACCCGCAGCAATTTTTTTACTCATGATTGAAGAGGCAATTAATGGGATTGAGTTAACCGTACCTGTAACATCTCTTAAAGCATACAATTTTTTGTCTGCCGGCGTTAAGTTACCTGATTGTCCAACAACAGCTACTTTATTATCGTTCACTAATTTAACGAATGTTGATTCGTCTATTTCTACATGGAAACCGTCTATCGCTTCTAATTTATCAATCGTTCCACCTGTATGACCTAATCCACGACCACTCATCTTAGCGACTGGAACGTCAACTGCAGCAACTAATGGTGCTAATACTAATGTTGTTGTATCTCCAACACCACCTGTTGAATGTTTATCTACCTTCACACCTTTAATGTCACTTAAATCAATCATATCGCCAGAATTAACCATCGCCATCGTTAATGCAGCTCTTTCATCATCATTCATATCTTGAAAATAAATCGCCATAGCTAAACTTGATGCTTGATAATCGGGAATGTCTCCTTTTACATATCCATCAATAAAGAAATTAATTTCTTCAGTAGTTAATGCATGACCGTCACGTTTTTTCTCAATAATATCTATCATTCTCATTTTTATCATCCTTTTTGTTAGAGCTTAGGACAGAGCATTTATATTTCTAATACTCATTTTGAATATATACACTTGAAAATTATTTTTTGTAAGCTATCGATGTCAAATTCTATATCTTGTTTCAAATGTAAAAATTTTTCTAAAACAGATTGATTCGTTACGATTTCACTTTCCCATAAATGTATATTCGAATCACAGAAATGTTTGATGATTTAAAGATCATTTCGACTCGCTTAAATTATGAACACTATGTCCCATGCTCATTATTTTTATTTTTAAACTTAGTAATCTGAATCTGCTTCTAAGCCTTGCATAATTTGAACGCCTGCGCTCGCACCAATACGTGTTGCTCCCGCTTCAACCATTTTGTTAAAATCTTCTAAATTGCGTACGCCACCTGATGCTTTTACTTCTACATCCGCACCTACTGTGTCTTTCATTAATTTAACGTCTTCTGCTTTCGCACCGCCACCTGCAAAACCTGTTGATGTTTTAACGAAGTCTGCACCAGCTGCTTTGGTTAACTCACTCGCTTTTACAATCTCATCACGGTTCAACAATACCGTCTCAATAATTACTTTCACTGTGTGTCCTTTTGCCACTTTAACTACAGCTTCAATGTCTTGTTGTACATCATCATAACGCTCATCTTTTAATGCGCCAATGTTGATGACCATATCAATTTCATCTGCACCATTTTGAATCGCATCTTTTGTTTCAAATGCTTTCGTTGCAGTTGTCGACGCTCCCAATGGGAAGCCAATCACAGTACAAACTAACACGTCTGAATCAGCTAGACGCTCCGCTGCATATTTAACATGCGTTGGATTGACACATACAGATTTAAAGTTGTATGCTTTCGCTTCATCGATAATTTTGTCGATTTGCGCGCGTGTTGATTCAGGTTTCAACAATGTGTGATCAATCAATTTTGCATCGTTCATTTTAATCTCCTCCTTTATGGTTGATTATAAAAATACAAATTAAACATTAGCTGTCGATGAGTCTATTTATTTTAAAAATATAATTATCTTGCCATTCATTTATGTAAACGCATACATGAACAGTTATACATTTTCATTTCCCAAAACATTTAAATACAATTGAACATGATACCATATTTACATTTGATGACTTGTCAACAAGCTAATCAGAAATATATTTTTATAATTCTTTAATTCTATAGTACAAAAATTCGCAAAAAAGGGAAACAAATGTTATCTTAAAACTATTAATGAATATTAAGGAGAAGATAACAAATGACAAAAGGTACACCACATATTCAACCAAACGGAGTAAAAATAGCTAAAACTGTATTAATGCCTGGCGATCCTCTACGTGCAAAATATATTGCTGATAACTTTTTAGAAAATGTTGAACAATTTAATGACGTACGTAACATGTTTGGTTACACAGGTACATATAAAGGAAAAGAAGTATCAGTAATGGGTTCTGGTATGGGAATTCCAAGTATTGGAATTTACTCATATGAGTTATATAATTTCTTTGATGTTGATACAATCATTCGTATCGGATCTTGTGGCGCATTACAAGAAAATGTTAACTTATACGACGTAATTATTGCACAAGCTGCATCAACAAATTCAAATTACGTAGATCAATACAATATTCCTGGACATTTTGCGCCTATCGCTGAGTTTGAGCTAGTTACTAAAGCTAAAAATGTTGCTGACCAAATCGGAGCTACAACTCACGTAGGTAATGTATTATCTTCTGATACATTTTATAATGCTGATTCAACATTCAATGATGCTTGGAAAAAGATGGGTATCTTAGGTATAGAAATGGAATCAGCTGGTTTATATTTAAACGCAATCCATTCTGGTAAAAAAGCACTTGGTATCTTTACAGTAAGCGACCATATTTTACGTGACGAAGCAACAACACCAGAAGAACGTCAAAATTCATTCACGCAAATGATGGAAATTGCTCTAGAAATTGCAGAATAAATTAAATTATATCGATAGCGCATCATAATTTTTGATGCCTATTTTTCCAAATAAAAAGCCAACATTTAATGGTAAAGTGACCATTAAATGTTGGCTTTTATCTATATCATTGGTTATCTATAATTAGCTTAGGTATGATTTAAACATCCAGTTATGTTTATCCACTGACGTTTGCATTCCAATAAACATATCTTCTGATACATCATCACCGGCATTTCCAGCAATTTCAATTGCTTTTTCTAACTGTTTAGAAATGTTTGTAAAATCTTGAGATAACTCTTCTACCATTTGTTCAGCAGAATAACCTTTCGCAGCTTCTTTCACAATTGATTGCTCTAAGCATTCAGTTAAAGTACCTACAGGGTTCCCACCTACTGCTAAGATTCTTTCAGCTAATTCGTCTACATATTGGCTTGCTTCATTATATAATTCTTCAAATTTAACGTGTAATGAGAAGAAGTTAGGTCCTTTCACATACCAGTGGAAATTATGTAGTTTAGTATAAGCTACAGTCCAGTTTGCTACTTGTTGGTTCAATTCTTTAACAACATCTTGTTGATTACTCATATTTAATACACTCCTTAAAATTGTTAATTATCTTTCCTTGTTTATATTAATTATTATATTATAATGATTCTAATCTGTAAAGTGTTTTTATCCTCTTTTTTGTAATCATTCTAAATTAGCACTTTATGTTTTATCACATAATCATCTACTAATTAACTATACGTAATTATGCTTATATATATATTATCAATTAGAAGATAGATTTTATCAATCAGTTAACTTTACTTTAGCATTATCATCTAAAAAGAATGATTTTTCATATTCATTTGGTTGGTGCCACGTAGTTTTCCACATTCGATTTCGATTATTAGCAAACATTCGATATCCAAAATTACGAATTGGTTTTGGTACTATCCATAAACCTACGCCAAGTAGTTTAGTTGCATTAGGTAGAGCTGTGATTAATTTAATAATTGCTTGTGATTCAAAATATATTTTGTCACCTTTCTGCAAAATCACACTATTTTTATTTGCAGCTTCTGGATGTTGTTCAAAAAATTGTTGTCCGATTTCACCTTTTAACGTAGCAAATTGATAATTTTTTGGTAAGTCATGTTGAATTAACCAAATGACATAGTTATAACAGTATATACAGTTCCCATCATAATATACGATTGGCATAATTTATTAACTCCTTTATGAATAGTTATAGTTAGTTTTCCTTATTTAAAAACATTTAAACCAAGTTGTCACTTTATAAGTCCTAGAGACACGAAATTGACATAAAGTTTTATTTAATATTATGCATTTATCGCGTACCACATTTAAAATACAATCATAATTTTAATCATTTTCAGTAGTAACCATCATAATTACAGATATATATACATCATTTCTTCGTTTAATAAATCCCATTATTTATCACAAAAAGTTTCTTTTAATAAAAAAAACGACTATTATTAGCATTCAACATTTTAGTTTTCTGTTCTTAAAACAAAAACGAGCAATCTATAATAAGTTTAATACTTAACTTATGATTACCCGCTTTATATTTATATGTGGTTTTTTATTTTTTCAATATCTACTTAGAAAGGAGCATTTCACACTATCCTAGGCTCTACAATATTATATTAACAGTTGATGACTCAATGAAAGTGCGCTTTTAACAAGCTTTTTCAATTCTACTCAACCTATACAGCCGGGCCCAACTTACAAATTACCTGTGGCCAATGTGTAAGAACCACTACATATTAAATCATTATTGATTTTTAACTGTCCTACTCCTATTCTAGTCGTGTTTAACCTTAACGATACGTGTATATTTCAAAAATTGTTCTGAGTATTTAGCCTTAATATCTTCCAAACTATCATATGTAATACCTACAATATGCCAATTAGGATTGAAATAATAGAAAGAATCTTTTTGTCGAGACCATTTAATCATATTGCCATCTTTATTATATCGTGGCAATGTTACTTCATATCCTTCTAAAACATTAATATATGTTTGAAAAATATCCGGATCAATTCGATTAAAATTATCAATAACTAAATAACTTTTGTCCTTTTTCGGCATGAGCTGTGTAATAAAACCTTCGCGATAATATAATGCTCCTGTTTCATTTGGTAAATATTTGCCGTATAACATATCTTCTGAAAAATCAGGATGTCCAGTTGTAATGACTGGATTGGCATTAGCTTTTTGTAATAAATCATTCGCAGCCTTTAAACCTTCTTCTTTTTGGTCAACGACTAACATGATAAATGGTTTTAACGTTTCTTCTTTTTCATCTTCAAGTAAGTCTGGTTTCTGAACCATTTCAAAAGGTGACTTCAAACCATTATTTTCACTCACTTCAAGAATTGCATCATACTGCGCCTGTGACATACTTGCAATTGCTTGCTTAGCATTTTCTTGAAGGAAATATAAATTTTTCAGTTTAGGATGTTTATTTAAAGTACTCAAAGTGATTGGAGTTATATCTTTTTCATAAGACACTTCAATTACCGTACTATTAGTTCTACCTGGAATTGGTGGTTTCTCATGAATATGTTTTGATACCTCTCCAATACCAACGACAGATTGATTTTTCGTTCTATTATAAAAAATAATATTGTCGCCTTCTTCTAACTGAGTATAAAAATGATAACCATTACGTTTAATACCATTGTATGTATGTGTATAAATCGTATATTGGTGACCAGGCTCAAATTCTTCTGTTTCAGCTAAAAAGAAATAACGGGGGATTTTAATTTCCCCTTTTCCAAGTCCGCTAATTAAATCAAACTCTTCAGCTGTAATTTGATTGAACAATGTTTCTTTCATATTACTTATACGAAATTCTAATGCTTCACTACGTTTCAAATAATCAGCCGTTAAAGGTTTCAATTGCTCATTAAAACGAAACTTTACACGTATTTTATTTTGTGCTCCTGTTTCAACACTAATAATCTCACCACATCCAAGTAAACCAGTATCTGTTTGAACTTGATAAAAGATGACTTGATCTCCTACTTTAGCTTTTTTGAATGCTCTAAACCCTTGAGATGGATTAAAATGTGCTCCCGATTCAAATAAAGCTGTTTGACCAACTAACGGTTCATTATGATTCCAACGGTTATATCCACAATTCAACCAAAAATAATTTGCTTCTGCTGTCATCTTAATACTCCTTAATTCACTGCGTTTTTTTCGCATTGTTATTATTCCTAATAGCTTAGTCTATTAGATAAGTCATCCTATTTTGCAATGCAAAAAGTGTGACTTTATACCTGTTTAATAATAAAAATTGTTACAAATAGTTTAACATATTTAGTAACCTATTTTGCATATAAATCATACTTTGAATTATCAGAGTTAAGTATTCATTAATCTTAGATACTAAAAGCCACTATGCTCCTGAAAATAAAAAATCATATACAAACACCCTAAGTAAGTAGTATTTACCAATTAAATTTAGATATTATATGATATCAATCCTTTTCACCATATAAAAAACCCCTCTCTATAGTATCAGCGAGGGGATTCGTTTATTAGTATATACATTTGCGTTATTATATCTATAAAAAAACGGTTATCTATTCTAAATGTTAATTCGTCAATTTACATTAGCTAAAACGTTTTAATTATTATTAGTTAGTAGCTACAAATGTGCCAAATAACGGCAACATGTTAATGAGCACTGCACTGAATTTTAAAGATGTACTAATTTGTTTATCTTTAAATGTAATTACAGCACTGATAATACCTAAAATAGCTACGATACGTGGTACCGTCATACTTGGATATTGTGGTATATGTAAAAAAGCACCGAGGCCGGCTATGACACCACATACTAACGCAATATAAAGAAATTGCTTCATTTCATTAACTCCTAAATGATTATTGAATTGCTAAACGTAACTAATCATCAATGTGAATTCACCTTCAAAGACACTGTCCAAATCTTCTGAAGTTAAAATAAAGTTAGTGCCTGTTGTTAGTTTGAATATTTCACCATCTACAATAATTTGACCTTCTCCTTGCAACACTGTCACTAAGCAAAACTCTCTTGGTTTCATATAATTCAGCGTACCTGAAATCTCCCATTTTACCAACGTAAAGAAATCATTAGATACGATATGCGTACATTTATGATTTTCAATAATTTCACTTTCTGGCAAAATATTTGGCAGTGGCGCATTATATTGAATAACATCTAAAGCTTTTTCAATATTTAAAGGCCTTTCATTGTTTAAATCATCTTCACGATTATAGTCATATAGCCTATATGTAATATCTGAGGATTGCATCGTTTCGTAGGCCAGAATGCCCGATGTAATTGTATGTACCGTACCTGCAGGGATAAAATAAAATTCGCCTGGCTTTACTTTAATATATCTCAAAATTGACTCAACTGTACCTTGTTGCACATGATGTGCAATTTCTTCTCTAGATTCTGCTAAAGTGCCTATTACAATTTCTGCATCCTCTTCCGCATCAATAATATACCAACATTCAGACTTACCATATTGCCCATTTTCATGCTCATAAGCATATGAATTATCCGGGTGCACATGAATTGATAGCGATTCTCTCGCATCCACAATTTTAGTTAGTAGCGGAAAATCTTTACTCGGAAAATCACCAAACAATTCGCGATGTTCTGACCAAACTTGGTCTAATGTTTGCCCTTTATATGGCCCATTTATGATTTCGCTTGTACCATTTGGATGTGCGGACACACACCAGCATTCTCCAGTTTTATCATTGTCTAGATGATATCCGAACGTACTTAAACGTTGACCGCCCCATAATTTTGTTTTTAAAATTGGTTGTAAAAATAATGGCATTGTTGCACCTCCATTGTATTTAAGTAAGCAATAGAACTCTGATGATGTTGTTCCATTATGTTTTTCATTGTCTCATTTAAATCGAATCATAAATTCGTACAATATAAAATTAACTAATAGTGATTGTATCATATTTAACATTATTGCAGTACCGTCAATTAAAGCGCTTTAATGAAATTTACAACGCCTATACATTTACAATTCTCACATAAACAAAATATGATATAACGCAATTAATTGTTGTATGCTTCTTATTAAATTTACTCGCTCATTATACCAATTAATAAACAACTTTAATAGTTGTGTCATACATTGTTCAATTTCTTTGTAAAATACATGTTTATCATGCAAACATTCATTTTTAATATTTATCTTGGAATAAATCGTTCCTTTAAATAAATAAAACGAGTTACGAAAGTGTAACTCGTTGAAAATGAAAAGTATATTCAAAATTAATCAACGTCATGTTGAAATGATGTTAATGCTTCTTTAATGTCTTGGTCACCACTAATAATTTGAAATTCTTGGTTATTATAATGATTTGATGTAACAATTTCTTTTAAAACAGTCGCAACATCTTCTCTAGGTATTTCGCCTTTACCTTCAAAATATTGTGCAGCTTCAATTTTTCCAGATCCTGCAGCATTAGTTAATGCACCCGGATGTAATATTGTATAGTTTAAGCCCGAACGTCTTAAGTAATCATCTGCGTAATGTTTAGCAATCGTGTATGGTTTTAAATCACCACTTGCATCGAAAGCTTGTCGTCTCGAATCATATGTTGATACCATGACATAATGCTTAACACCCGCTTCTTTACTAGCAATCATCGATTTAACAGCACCATCTAAGTCAACGATAATTGTTTTATCTGCCCCCGTACTTCCTCCAGATCCTACAGAAAAAATAACTTTATCAAAAGGTTTAAATGTCTCAGTTAATGTCTCAATTGAATCATTTTCTACATCAACTAACGTTGCTTTCATACCTTGTGATTTTAACGCGTTTAATTGATCTGATTGTCTAACACCTGCTGTAAATGCCACATTTTCTTTTGCTAATTGTTGCACTAATAATGAACCTACGCCACCATTAGCACCTATAACTAAAATATTCATTTACATTTTCCTCCTTTTTAATAGCCACTATGCCATACCACGTTCTGCACTTTACAAAACTTTAAACACCATAAAAAAGATTTGACATCCGATTAAGAACATTATAAATTAATATATGAACAAATATTCATATGAAAGGATTGTCATATAATGTCAGAACAGTATTCAGAAATACATACAGATACTTTAGAACGAGTCACTGATATTTTCAAGGCATTAGGTGATTACAATCGAATACGTATTATGGATTTACTATCTGTGAGCGAAGCAAGCGTTGGTCACATATCACACCAATTAAACTTATCTCAATCGAATGTCTCTCATCAATTGAAATTACTTAAAAGCGTTCATCTTGTAAAAGCAAAACGACAAGGTCAGTCAATGATTTACTCATTAGATGACATCCACGTAGCAACTATGTTAAAGCAAGCTATTAATCACGCGAATCATCCTAAAGAA
The DNA here is from genome assembly GCF_000236925.1 of Staphylococcus argenteus. NCBI lineage: Bacteria > Bacillati > Bacillota > Bacilli > Caryophanales > Staphylococcaceae > Staphylococcus > Staphylococcus argenteus. The sequence goes on from NC_016941.1 coordinate 2,142,557, forward strand.
AGTGGGTTATAATATGTCTCATTCACATCATCATCACGACCACATGCACAGTCATGTGACAACAAATAATAAGAAAGTATTGTTTATTTCGTTTTTAATTATTGGCTTATACATGTTTATCGAAATCATCGGTGGTCTTCTTGCTAATAGTTTGGCATTATTATCTGATGGTATCCATATGTTTAGCGATACATTTTCATTAGGTGTTGCACTTGTGGCATTTATTTATGCTGAAAAAAATGCCACAACTACGAAAACATTTGGTTATAAACGCTTCGAGGTGCTTGCAGCATTATTTAATGGTGTAACACTTTTTGTAATAAGTATTTTGATAGTTTTTGAAGCGATTAAACGTTTCTTTGTTCCTTCAGAAGTTCAATCAAAAGAAATGTTAATCATTAGTATTATTGGTTTAATTGTCAATATCGTTGTTGCATTCTTTATGTTTAAAGGCGGCGACACTTCACACAATTTAAATATGCGCGGTGCTTTTCTACATGTTATCGGAGACTTACTAGGTTCAGTTGGCGCCATTACTGCAGCTATTTTAATTTGGGCATTTGGATGGACAATCGCCGATCCTATCGCAAGTATTTTAGTTTCAGTTATTATTTTAAAAAGTGCTTGGGGTATCACAAAGTCTTCAATTAATATTTTAATGGAAGGCACACCAAGTGATGTTGATATAGATGAAGTTATAACTACTATTAAAAAGGATTCACGAATACAAAGCGTGCATGATTGCCATGTTTGGACAATTTCGAATGATATGAATGCATTAAGCTGTCATGTTGTTGTAGACCATACATTGACAATGAAAGAATGTGAATTATTATTAGAAAATATTGAGCATGATTTATTACATTTAAATATTCATCATATGACTATTCAATTAGAAACACCTAATCACAAACATGATGAATCGACTATATGTTCAGGAACACATAGTCATTCACATAACCACCATGCTCATCACCACGCACACGTACATTAATGATTTTAACCTACTCCCATTGATTAAACTTTTCAATGGGAGTAGGTTTTTTTGGGGTGCCTCGTTTGATTTTTGATGACGCAATGTTTATTATCAAATTTTCAACTATTATTTCTCACATTAGTCATATTTTTGACAATTTACTATTCTAATACTCTAACTTTAGTCACTTTAATTAAATTTTATTAGATATTAATATGAAAATAACGTGTTTTTTGTTATTGTATTTATATGAAGAAAAGGAGGCACCACTTTGTTTACTTACTTTAAATCAGCATTAAAAAATGCTAAACCACAATTATTACTAACATTGATATATTCATTTATAGCATTTGCTGTAATTGCAGTTGTATATTTACTTGCTAATTTTCAGCTTGCTAAGAGTGTACAAACCATTTCAATTTATTCACAATTTGGGCAACAACCGCCAGGAGATGCATACTTGTTTGTTATCGCTATATTACTTATAGCAGCTGCACTTTCACTGTTTGTTTTCACTCAAATTTTCATCGGCATTATAAATGTTATGAAACGAGCAATGAAAAATGAGAAAGTACAATTTACCAATCTATTTATTGCATTTAAAAAAGGTAATTATTTAAAGAGCGTTATTATTGGGCTTGTATCTATAGCAATGCTTATCGTTCTTTCACTTCTGACATCATTACTGTACAAATTATTATCTCCAGTTTTAGAAATGATTATGAATTCAGTACAATCATCAGCTGCAGATAGTACACACATGATTGGTATCGCTATTACAACTCAAAGTATCATAATCATTGTTGTTTCATTGATTAAAGCAATAATTACTTGGTTATTGTTAATACCTGTTTTCAACTTTATGACTAGTTTCGTTGAATCAACTAACTATAAAGTAAAAACACACTTAGCTAATGGATTTAAAGCAATGAAAAATGGTCAAAAAACATTTATCAAATTTTTCATTGGAATTCTCTTATTAAACTTAATTACTATTTTATTTAAAGTACCTGTTGGTTACTTGATTACATTAAATACGCAATCACTCTCTCAAAATGTTGCAGAAAATATCATAAAAGTTTATACAGTACTAACAATCATTTTATTTGTTGTTATTCATGCAATCATTTTAATGGGTATCGTGCAATATTACTTAAAACGTGGTCAAAAAATTACTAAACATAAAGTAAAATCAGCTGACAAAAACAAAAATGTCGTGACTGAACCAAAAAGTACAAAAGTAGAAAATGAAAAAGTGACAACATCTGTTGAAACAAAAACAGAAAAAGCACAAGATTCATTAAAAGATGAGACTACAAAAACGATTACTTCAGATAAACCAGAAGACAATCAACCAAAATAAAATTTAGAGCCCCTTACAACTTTAGTTGTTAGGGGCTCTTATGCATGCGCTTAGCGCAGGCGCTCCTACTTTTCAACTTTAGTTGTTAGGGGCTCTTATGCAGTTGATGCGCAGCATCCAACTGTGTTCCTCTTATTCTACTTTAGTTGTTAAGGGCTCTTATGCATGCGTTTAGCGCAGGCGCTCCTACTTTTCAACTTTAGTTGTTTGGGGCTCTTATACAGTTGATGCGCAGCATCCAACTGTGTTCCTCTTATTCTACTTTAGCTGGTTAGGAACTCCTTTCTAAAATAACTAAGTGCATTGTCTATACATAGTTGGGTAAATTCTATTAGAATAAATATTGTTAAACAGCGACCTCATTAATTAAACGAGAAACTTTAGTAACTGATTAGGAGTAACCACTATAACCATAGGCATCACCACTTTATTAAGAAATTAGCCATCATCTATTCAAATTGCCCTATAAATATTTGAACATGAACATGTTTAAATATTTATAGTATAAGGTTTTTCATTTCGTTAACAACTCGATAAACAAGGGATAGAATGGTTGTCAGACACTGAATTACGGAATTATTTATTTGTTACAGATGATAAAGATAAAAAAATAGTACAAACATGATAAAATTGTGCATGTCTAAACAATCAAAAATGTACATTATTAAATTATCATTGCCATTCAACTAAGTGTAGACGATTCAAATAGTGTTGGTTTTACAAGATAATTTAAACTTATAACCATTCAACATAAAAAGGAGATGTAACCATGACATATGGATCAATTATAGCTATACTCTGCGCGCTATTTGTAGTGTTCTTTATTCCATACATGGAGAAGAAAAATAAGAAATAGCACAAGTGTTTGAAGCAAAATATTTATAAGCACACAAAAAAGCAGTAAGACATTTTCTAATCGAAAATAACTTTACTGCTTTTGTGTATATTACTCATCAACTATTGTAAATTAAATATAAAAACACAATTATTCAGCTAAAAAATGATCTGCTAAATATTTAGCTGCGCCATCTTCTTCATTCGTATATGTCGTTACGTCTGAAGTTAATGCTTGTATTTCAGGGCGTGCATTTTTCATAGCAACTGTATGATGACCAAATTCAAACATTGCTCTATCGTTATCACTGTCTCCAATAACCAATGTTTCATCTTGACGAATGCCAAAGTGTTCAATCATTTCTTTAATACCCGTCCCCTTATCAGTTTGATAAGCCATTGTTTCTGCATTAAATCTCGATGAATTAGAAACACTGATATGTAGTTGCACATGATTTTGCTTTAATTCATCTCTAAATGTCGTGATTTTTTCTAAATTCGAACTGAAAAGATAAATTTTGGAATATTCACCTTTCGGAAACTCACTTACCCACTCAATCTTACCTGCAAGTGCATCTTGTCGAGAAGACCATTCACTATGACTCACACCATTAATGGGATCTTGACTATGAATCATCTCTCGCATCCATGTTTCATCTTCTTTTAAAGCTACTCTATTTCCTTCAAATGGGAATACTTCATAATAAATATGTTGTTGCTTAGCTAAATTAACTATTTGTTTTACCTGAGTTAAAGATAAACCATGTTTAAAAATAATTTGCCCATCTACTTCACCAATAGTACCATTTGAACTAATAATACCATCAACAACAAAATCTTGAGGAACTAGTTGATGTATTTCAGAATGTGAACGACCAGTTGCTAAAAATACTTTGAACCCTTTTTCTCGCAACTGCTTAATAACATCTTTGGTATAAGTTGTCGCCTTATTATTCTCATGTAAAATCGTACCATCCATGTCTAAAAATATTGCTTTTACGTTATCCATATTATCCTCCACTATCAATACTATATTAATTAAATTGTGTCATTATTACCTAGTATTTGCAAAGTATTTACTCGAACATCATCATTGAAAAACGTTGTTTCCATCGTTGAACTTTTACTTTTTTTCGGAAGAAATGAGACATGTTTTCAGATGTTAATATTTCTTCTACAGCACCTTGTTGAATACTCTGACCATCTTTTAACAGTAAAATTTTGGAAAAGTTGGCAGTGATTTCTTCAATAAAGTGCGTTACATAAATCATTGCTAGTGTTGGATACGTATCTGACAGTGAGTCTAATATGTTCAACAGCGACTCACGAGCAATAAAATCTAATCCGGCTGCTGGCTCATCTAAAATTAAAATACGTGGTTGCCCCATTAATGCTCTAGCAATCATTACACGTTGTTTTTCACCAGTAGATAAATAACCTATAAATTGTTGAGCTTTATCAGACATTTCTACTAATCTTAGCAATTGATGTGCTTCACTTATAATGTCATCATCCACGTTTTTATAAATACCTATAGATTTAAAAGCACCACTCATTACAACATCTATTACCGTTTCACCCTCTTGAAATTTCTCCAATAAGCTATGTGATACAAATCCAATTTGTTGACGTACATCGTCTGCAGAATAACCTAATTTACCTGGTATTTTACCGAATAGATTAACAGTTCCAGATGTTGCAGGTTCATATGCATTTAAAATATTTAGTAGTGTTGTCTTGCCAGCACCATTTAAACCATATAGAATCCATTTATCACCTTCATTAATTTGCCAAGAAACATCTTGTAATATAGGCTTACCTTGTTTAAGACGCCCAACATGATTCAATGTGATTAACATATGCACCCCTCCCTTTTTAAGGCAATGTTCAATACTTTAAAATTATCGTAACATATTATAACGAATTGTCAGACTATTATAATAAATTAAAGTATTTAGAATCTCGTTTTTTATATTCAAAATCAAAAATCAGACAGATGAAAAGTAAAATTTTCCATCAGTCCGATTTATTATATAAGTCAAAACACGATAGTATAATTAAACAAAAACACCCTATTAGACATATCATCTAAAAGGGTGCCTTTTATACTTAAATTTTTAAAACATGTGTGGGTTTGGAATAAAGATTGATTAAAACTTAACAAGTTAAGACATGAGTTAAAATTGACTTACAATTTTAGTTATAGTTTTTTATTTTCTTCTACAGATATTATAATTCGTTGCTTTTTTACTTTTTTCATATGCATTTTCTATATATTTAGTTGGATTACCCAAAAATTCATCTTCTTCTACTAAAGAAATAAAAGATCCTGTTAATGCATCTATATTTTTACATTCATCACACGTATATTCTATAGGTTCTTGATTAAATCTATTCTTCACTATTATGTCATATAAATAACTATTGTCAGTATGAATAGCGGTATGACCATCTGAATTAGTAACAGAATTTCTTAACCATGAATAATCACCATTATGCTTCATAACAACCCCTACAACACCATTAGTACTAGATGTTCTATCTCCTCTTTTCATTTGTTTAACTGAGTATTCTATTTCCCAATCAATCCAATTACTTTCTTTCATATTAGGTGAAATAACTACAATTGTTACTGAAGTTGAATATATCTTATTTTTTAATTCTTCTTTAATATACTCTGTTATTCTATCGGACATATCAGGAGAATCACTTGTCTCTCCTTGATAATATTTAGCATCTTCTCCTAGAGATTCCACTATTTTATCTCTTAAATCTTTTGCTTCAGAGTATTTATATGAAATAAATGTTTTACGCGCCAACTCTAAGTCCCTCCATTTTTAATATATCTAATCTGAAAAAGCCTCTAATAATTCTTCAAGAGACTCTACTATATATATAGGTTTTTTTAGATTTTCAAAGTATTCTATTTCAAAACTAACCCAATCAGATTGAACTGAATTCTCCGTTCTCAACAAAACTAGCATTTTACTTTGCTCCATACGAGCCTTCAATACTTGTTTTGTATATTCACCAACATACTTCCTTTTTAAATAATCTTGATCCATAGTCCAATCACAATAACACGTTTTATTTTGTTCATTAA